>JAZQZO010000153.1:0-1831 GCA_045634065.1 Acutalibacteraceae bacterium | reverse complement strand
GACCATCGAACAGCCAAAAGCTATCAAAGAAGGCAAACCAAGTTTGCTGTATTGATGAAATTCTGGATATTTCTTGATTTTCCGGCAGTTTTATGGTATAATTAATATATCATAAAACGAAGGTCGGGGTGCAGTATGTCAAACAAAATCACAGTAAAAAACGATATGTCATTAGCACAAGAAAATGCTGTGCTCCGTAACAAAGTTGCTGTGCTTGAAGAACAGCTTTGTATGATGCAGGAGCAGTTTGAATGGCTTAAGAAACAGGTATTCGGACGCAAAACCGAACAGACATCTGTTATTATGGGAAATGATACGCAGCTTTCATTCTTCCCTGTTGTCGATAATCAAAGCAATACTTCTGCTGATACTGTAACTGTACCTGAGCATAAGCGTAAGAAGAAGCGTACTCATGATGACTGGATGAGCGAATTACCTGTTGAAGAGGTATTACATAAAGAAGACGATCCAAAATGCGATAAATGCGGCTCAGATATGACGGAGATCGGCGAGGATAAATATGATGAATTGATATATACTCCCGCTAAGTTTCATATCCGCCGTCATGTAATCAAGAAATACAAATGTACAAAATGCGGTATGAATCCTGAGAGCAGTACGGAACCATGCAATATCAGACGTGCGGAACATCCTGAACTTATGATACCGGGAAGCTATTGTTCTCCTGAACTCCTTGCACATATTGTTTATGAGAAGTTTTGTAAAGCTGTGCCTCTGCATAGACAGGAGAAAGACTTCAAATCCAAAGGTATCCCATTACTGAAAGCAACTATGTCGAACTGGGTATGCTGTGCTGCTGAGAAGTGGTGTGCTCCAATAGTGCAGAATATGAAAGAAAAGCTGTTATCAGAAAAGATCATTCATGCTGATGAAACAGTATTTCAGGTACTGCATGAAGAAGGCAGAAAGGCAACGACCAATTCAAGAATGTGGGTTTACTGCAACGGGAAGCTCAATGATCGCAGTAATATCATTTTTGATTATCATCCTACAAGGAAAAGCGAAAATGCAGTCAAATTTCTTGGAGAATTTGATGGATTTCTTGTATGTGACGGTTATGCGGCATACAACGCACTCCAAAATGCAAAGAGATGCGGCTGTCTTACTCATATCAGAAGATACTGGATAAACGCACTGCCAAAGGAAAAATCAGCATACGAGACATCTGCAGCAGCCAAAGGTGTAGATTTCTGCAACAAAATCTATCATGAAGAAAAACTGCTGACAGACCTTACTGCTGAGGAAAGATATGAGCAGCGTCTTGTAAAGATAAAGCCTTTACTTGATGCTTTCTTTGTATGGGCAGAAGAGCTTCAGGTCAGCGGTAAGAACAAGCTTGTTGATGCAGTCCGCTATACTCTGAATGAAAAGAAATATCTGTATACGTTCCTTGAAGACGGAGATGTTCCTATCGACAACAACAGAGCTGAAAATGCTATCAGACCATTTACAGTTGGTCGTAAGAACTGGCTTTTCAATAATACCGCAAGAGGTGCAAAATGCAGTGCCTTTTTGTACTCGGTAATTTCAACGGCACAGGCTAACGGTTTGGACGTTGAAAAATATCTGACCGACCTGTTTTCTAATCCGGCAGGTACGATACTGCTCCCGTGGAATAATTGATAATATTTCCCCTCGCCAAAATTGGCGAGGGTAGTTTTGTATCTTATGGGACGCGGTTTATTTGACGGTTACCAAGAAAAGATAATTCTGCCGAAAATTTTAATGTTATTCGTCAGATTGCGTTCAATATTCTCAAAAGTGAAACAAGCTTTAAAGGTGGAATTACTGATAAACAATTTAATTGTCT
>JAZQZO010000152.1:0-8744 GCA_045634065.1 Acutalibacteraceae bacterium | reverse complement strand
ATGAATATGAAAATCTCACGAGCAAAGTTCTTGATGTGCTGAAAGAAAAAGGTGTTACCGCAACATTTTTCTGCACTCTCGATCATATCAAAAAAGAAAACGCCCTCATTGCACGAATGATCAGAGAGGGACACATTGTCGGCAACCACTCCACCACTCATCCCTCCTTTGCAGCTATAAGCCGAAGCAAAATGGCAAGGGAAATAGAAGAAACTGAAAACTACCTGCGAGAAAACTTCGGTTACGCGGCAAAATATTTCCGTTTTCCTGCAGGTGAATACAATGAAAGTGCCCTTGAACTGATAAGCTCACTTGGTTACAGCAGTGTTTTCTGGTCTGTAGCTTATGACGATTGGGATACCTCCAAGGTCAGAGGCAAAGATTATGCCGTAGAAAAGGTTATGTCACGACTTCATCCCGGCGCTGTTATACTTCTGCACAGCGTATCAAAAGACAATGCCGAAGCCTTAGAAGAAATTATCGATGAGGCACGGGCTGAGGGATATACTTTCAGATCAATTGCCGACTATAAATTTTAAACAAAAAAGACTGCAAGGATAATCACTTGCAGTCTTTAAAATTAATCTTCGATAAAATGTCTCATAATGTCAGGGCCATTTTCGATGAAAACGCCTGTAGCCTTTGCAGTTTCTTCGTTGACGGTGTCAACACCTGCTTTAGGAGCACTCTTATGATAAATCATATAGGGTACGGGATCTCTTGCGTGGGTCTTGGTGACGATAGGTGTGGGGTGGTCGGGAAGAATCATAATCTTATAGTCGTCATATTTCTCAAGGCCCTTGAGAAGAATAGAGAGTACTCGCTCGTCGATCATTTCGATTGCACGTACTTTATTTTCAGGCTCATCTCTGTGACCGCACTCGTCAGGAGCTTCAATGTGAATGTAAACAAGATCACAGCCGTTTTCAAGCTCCTTAAGTGCACATTCAGCCTTGCCCTCAAAATTGGTATCGATATAACCTGTTGCACCCTCAACCTCGGGTACACTCATATCAGCACTCAGACCGATGCCTTTGAGCAGGTCAACTGCAGAAATAACACTGCCCTTGATGCCGTAAAGACTCTCGAATGTGGGAAGAATGGGCTTATTGCCCTCACCCCAGAGCCATATTGAGTTGCCGGGTCGCTTGCTCTCTGCAATTCTCTTAAGGTTAACAGGGTGATTTTTCAGTACATCGTAGCTCTTTTTCATCATAGCGATAAGCTCTTTTGCATTGTCGTGACTGCTGAGATATTCTCCTACAACTCTGCCGCTGATGTCGTGGGGCGGGGTCATATTTCCGAGATCTGTGGTTCCCTCGCGTACAACAAGACAATGACGGTAGCTAACGCCACTATAATATGTATAGGTATCGTTGCCGAATGCTTCCTGAACACTCTTGATAAGTTCGGCAGCCTCTTCTGAGGAGATGTCGCCTGCTGAGTAGTCAATCATAGTTTTATCTTCGTAGTTTTCTTCGTCTGAGAGAGTGACAATGTTGCAACGAAGAGTCACATCATCATCCTTGAGCTTTACGCCGATGCTGACAGCTTCGAGAGGTGAACGGCCTGTGTAATATTTCATAGGGTCGAAGCCCATAACGCTCATATTTGCCACGTCGCTACCGGGCTTGAGGGTATCGTGGACAGTTTTTACAAGACCGACTTCGGACTGCTTTGCAAGAGAGTCAAAAAGAGGTTTATTTGCGCACATCATAGGTGTTTTGCCGTCAAGTGCAGGTACTGGGTAGTCAGCCATACCGTCATAGAGAACTACAATATATTTCATTTGTATCAATCCTTTCATATAAAAACTTGTATGCTGATTAATTTTATCACACATTGATTTTGATTGCAACAGTTAAGCTGTGTATTCTAAACATATATTATATTTTTTCACTGTATAATTCTATCTTTTCGGTCAAAAATAACAAATAAGACAAAATACGAAAAAAATCTAATAAAACTATTGACAATCAAGGCGGTTTCGAGTAAAATATAAAAGCTGTTGAAAATGATTCACTAGCTCAGTTGGCAGAGCACTTGACTTTTAATCAAGGTGTCCGGGGTTCGAATCCCCGGTGAGTCACCAGCAAAAAGCACTTACTGAGAAGTAGGTGCTTTTTAATTTTAAATATGAAACTGTAATGGGGATTCGAAGTAGGAGCGGTAGTGAATGAAGCTCCGGTGGAGCTTCAGAGCCGCGAATGACCGAGCACCGCAGTGCGAGAGTCGACCCCGCCACCGGCACCAGAAAAAGAACTCAAGCACTTGGTTCTTTTTTTATTGCTCGATACTCTTTCTTGACATATGGACAAAAAACATATAGAATAGACATATGTTTTACAAGGAGGTTCTTATGGAGTTTTATTCTATTGCTGAGGTAGCTAAAATCAGCCAGCAAAGTCAAAAGACTATTCGAAGACATATTGCATCTGGCAAACTTAAAGCCGAAAAAATCGGCAACTGCTATCGTATTACTGAAGAAAATTATAACAAATGGCAAATTTCAGATTTAGATCCTGAAAAAGACAACATTTTTAATAAAACAGTTTTACTCGAAAAAACATCAGACAAAGTTAACTGGATAGATATAACTGATAGCTGGATATATGATGGTTGGTCAAATATCAATTATCGTAACGGATTAAATTTCATCGATCTTTTTTCAGGAGCAGGTGGTCTTAGCTGCGGTCTTACAATGGCCGGACTAACTCCTGTAGCATCTGTAGAAATAATGCCCGAAGCAGTCGCCACATATAAATACAACTTTATCGATCAAAAAGGCTTTACAGAAAATGTTCAAACAAGAGATATTCGCAACGATTCTGTAAAACAAGAGTTGTACAATTCGGTTGCTGATAAACATATACATTTAATCGTCGGCGGATTCCCTTGTCAAGGTTTCAGTATGGCAGGCCATCGTGTCGTCACCGATCCAAGAAACAGTTTGTATCTTGAAATGCTTGAGATTGTTAAACATATCCAACCCGACTTTGTAGTAATGGAAAATGTTGAAGGTCTAAGATCTATGCTCAACGGTAAAGTTGAAGCAAAAATTATCAACGACTATAAAGAAGCCGGCTATGACATTAATGTAACAGTACTTAACAGTGCCGACTATGGTGTTCCACAAATTAGAAAACGCGTTATTTTTATCGGAAACAGACACGGACTTAAAAACTACCATCCTAAACCTATTTTTACTAGTGAAAACTATGTTACCTTAGGAGAAGGAATAAAACGTTTTTTGTCCATACCTGAAAACAAGCAAATTAATCATATTTTTACACGACACTCTGATAAAATGATAGCTCAAATTGCCTCAGTTCCTGAGGGCCAGAGTTTATATGGTAACTATTCTGATGCTTGGAAGAAATCTCCTTGGGATAAGCCATCTTGCACTATAAAAGAAAATCACGGTGGAGTTAATATTCATCCGAAACTTCCTCGTGTTCTTACTCCTAGAGAACTGGCAGCCTTACAATCATTTCCAGATGATTTTATTTTCCAAGGACCAAAGAAATGGCAATTAGTCCAAATAGGCAATGCAGTTCCGTGTCTTTTAGGTAAAGCTATCGGTATTGCAGTAACCAAATCATATAAAAATAAGGATGGGTACAATTATGAATGATTATTATAATAAAATCATTGATGCAAAAAATCAAATCGAACAATATCTAACCGAGATATTTAAGGTGTACGGAAATGAATTGCTTTTAAGGTTGGAAGAGTATAATTTGCTAACAAATCCTGATAATTGCATCGAAACCTCAACAGCTACAGGATTTATAATGGAAGAATTTATCATATCAAAATTAGAAATATATACAAAAGACCACGATGGCTTAGAAAATGTCAAAATCAAACGAATAACAGATGCATCAACTGTTAACTCAAGTTATGATTGTTATGCAATCTACAACAATATTTATATAATGATAAACATAAAAATACAAAAAGAGGGAGCATCAAACAACGCCGTTGCTGCAATAAATATTCTCCATCATGATTATGTTTGCACGAATCCCATCCAAATGAAAGCTTACCTTGTATTAAAAACATTATATGATTTTGGTGTATCAACTATAGACTCACAAAGAAAAATCATCATCAAGGGTTTTAACAGTTATTATCTTGAAGAATTAGATTTTTCGCAAGGTCATAGACAAGACCATAGAAATTGGTCAACTAATTTCAGCGCAAAATCAGGAAGATTACAAGTTTCTGAAAGTTGGAGAAATAGTCATTTATTGAACAAATCTGAGATTTCATATGATAGAACAAAAACATTTATCTGTGATATATTTAATCGAAGCAACCAGTGAGACAAAAAGAAGTACTGTGTTAACAGTACTTCTTTTTTATTATCGCTCGCCGCGTGGCGTCACTTTTCCTTGCGTGGAAAAGTAACCAAAACACGCATTTCTTTATTTCCCATACGGGGACACTTTCATACAAATTCCGCAGACTGCTCCCCTGCCGATGTGCTTGAAGTGATTCTTCATATAATTACTGCACTTCTCAGGGTCAAACATATACTCCCTGTCACAGCCAACCTGCCACATATTGCCTGTTATAGCACCACTCGGACAAGCCTTGACGCACTTATCACAGCCATTGCAAAGGTCCAGAGGTACCACATCACTGACATCAAACTCACAGTCTGTGAAGATACTTCCAAGGCGCACATTCGCACCGTAGTCTTTATGCAAAAACATTGAGCTTTTACCGATTGACCCAAGCCCTGACAATGTAGCAACCTTTTTATGTGAATATCTGCCCTTGTAGTTCCAGCCGTCTTTATTGATGCTCTGTGACGCTGCAACGGTGATATATTTATAGCCCTTACTCTGCAGGAAAAGTCCCGCCTTGAGAAGAAGCGAATCAATAAAAGCATTGACGCTTCTGTAGTGGTTGAAGTAGGTGTGTGTCGGCTCTGCACCAATCTCGTCAACGATGTTTTCAGACAATCGCACAACTATGCTGATACCGAATCTGCAATCACCGAAGTCACCGTCGTCAATTTTGCAAAATCCTACATCACTTGCACCCTGAGATATGAGATACTCTTTTAATTGGTCCTGGATTTTCATAGTCTCAACCTCACACGTCATTGTAGCCGAACATTTCAATACACTGCTCTATTTTACTCTCGTCGCTGTTTTCAAATGAGATAGTACCCTCAGTTTCACTGTCAGTGAGAAGATTTCTCTCATCAAGAAGTCGCTGACACTGTTTTGCAGCACCCATCGAGCCCTCAAAAACAAGGACTTCTTCGCCTAAGATTTTCTGTATCTGCTTTCTTGCAAAAGGAAAATGAGTACAGCCTAAAACAACAGCATCAACCTTATGGTCGGCATAGGGCTCGAGAATGGTTTCAAGATACTCGAGACACTCTGCGGAGTCAGCCTGTCCTCTTTCAACAAAGCCCACAAGCTCAGGGGCAGGCAGTTTGATAAACTCTGCATCGCCCTCAAAACGTGCCATAAGCTTATTGAATTTCTCCTCTTTTAAGGTCAGTGGCGTAGCAAGCACTAATACACGAGGCCACTTGGAAGAAAGAGCCGCCGGTTTAAGAGCAGGCTCAAGACCTACAAACGGATAGTCCGGGTACTTTTCTCTCAGGTGCTCTGCCGCAGCACTTGTAGCCGTATTGCAGGCTATAACCACACTCTTAGCCCCACGTTCCATCATTCTTTCAACCAGGTCAACAGTAATCTCTCGAATCTGCTCCTTGGTTTTAGTGCCGTAGGGTGAGTTGGCTGAATCGCCGAAGTATATATAGTTTTCATTGGGCATAATGCGGTGCAGCTTTCTAAGCACCGTTATACCGCCCATACCCGAGTCAACAACAGCTATTGGACTGTTTTTTGTTATCATATTTTTCACCTTGATTCTTGCACCATCGATTGCATAATGACCGAAGGTCAATTTATCGAGCCAAAGGACACGGCGCACCGTGTCCCTCGGTATTTCATTGTTTATTATGTCTTCACCGGACAGGCGTTACTTTTGCTAGCGCCCAAAAGTAACCATAATGCGCAAATTTTATTCGGCGGGAAGAGAGCTGTTTTCACTGCACACTCCCCCGCGATTCATAATTCCTAATTCCGAATTAGATTATGCTCTGTGCCACTTAACGCCCTGAGGTGTGTCTTCAAGAACAATGCCCTGAGCCTTGAGTTCGTCACGGATACGGTCAGCTTCTGCCCAGTTCTTTGCCTTTCTTGCATCGTTACGAGCCTGAATAAGAGCTTCAATTTCATCGTCAAGGTTCTTTTCAGCGTTTCTGTTATAGAGAAGACCAAGAACATTCATAAGCTCATCAAAAATCTTGATAGCATATTCTACGAGAGATTTTGACTGAACACCGTCATTAACGTTTAAGTTGATTTCCTTTACAAGCTCGAAGATAGCACCGAGAGCCTCACCTGTATTGAGGTCGTCTTCCATAGCTTCAATGAACTTATCTTTCTTAGCATCGATAGCTGCAATGATTTCTGCATCCTTTTCGCCTGCTTCTTCTACCGCATTCTGAAGAGCGAAGTCCATATTGTTACGGCAGGTATAAAGTCTTTCAAGTGAAGCCTTGCACTGTTCGATTGCATCGAAGCTGTAGTTGATGGGACTTCTGTACTGACAGGAAATCATAAGGTAACGGATAGGCTCATAGCCGTACTGGTTAGCAACATCACGGACTGTGAAGAAATTGCCAAGTGACTTTGACATTTTAACCTTGTCAACAGTGATAAAGCCGTTGTGCATCCAATATTTAGCAAAGGGTGCACCGTTGCAGCATTCGCTCTGTGCGATTTCGTTTTCGTGGTGAGGGAAGATAAGATCCTGACCGCCGCAATGAATGTCGATAGTTTCACCGAGATAATTTCTTACCATAGCCGAGCATTCAATGTGCCAGCCGGGTCTGCCGTGACCCCAGGGTGATTCCCAATAGGGTTCGCCGGGTTTTGCACTCTTCCAGAGAGCGAAATCCATAGGTTCTCTCTTAACTTCACCAACGTTGATTCTTGCACCTGCTTCGAGATCTTCAAGAGGCTGATGTGAGAGTTTGCCGTACTCATTGAACTTCTTAGTGCTGAAATATACATCACCGTTTGCTTCATAAGCATAGCCTTTTTCAATAAGACTTGAAACGATATCGATGATTTCGTCGATGTTTTCAGTTGCTTTGGGGTGTACTGTTGCTTCACGGATGTTCATACCTTTAGCATCTACCCAAAACTCTTCAATATACTTCTCGCTGATATCTTTGAAGGTTACACCCTCTTCGTTTGCACGGCGGATGATCTTATCGTCAATATCTGTGAAGTTCTGAACGAAATTAACCTTGTTACCTCTGTACTCAAGATAACGGCGCATAACGTCAAAAACGCAGAGAGGTCTAGCATTACCGATATGAATGAAGTTATAAACAGTAGGACCACAAGCGTAAATTTTGTACTCGCCGGGGGTAAGAGGTATAAGCTCTTCTTTGTTTCTTGAAAGTGTGTTAAAAATTTTCATTGTTGTTCCTCCAATTCTTTTATTTTCTTTTCTAATTTTTCTATTTGATATTTCAGTCTGCAAAGCTCCTGTGATACCGGGTCAGGGGTATGCACGTGGTCGAGCTTATCGACTTTTTTACCGTTTTGTCTGACAACTCTTGCCGGGGCACCGACAGCCGTACAGTTATCGGGAATCTCATTGAGTACCACCGAGCCTGCTGCAACATTTGAGTTGTCGCCTATTCTGAAAGGACCAAGCACCTTTGCACCTGCACCAACAAGAACATTATTGCCAAGTGTCGGGTGTCTTTTACCTGTATCTTTACCTGTACCACCAAGGGTTACACCCTGATAGATAGTACAGTCGTCACCGATGATAGCTGTCTCACCGATTACAACGCCTGTACCGTGGTCGATGAAAAAGCGTCTGCCAATCTCAGCGCCGGGATGGATTTCTATATTAGTTTGCTTCACACAGTGCTGAGATATAGCTCGTGCGAGAAAAAACATCCTGTGCTTATAGCACCAATGGGCTCTTCTGTAGGCTCTGACAGCCTTATAGCCAGGGTAAAGAAGCATAATTTCTATATTGCTTCTCGCTGCAGGGTCTCTGTCTTTGACGCACTGCAAATCTTCTTTTAGTCTTTCAAACATAAAATCACCTGAATAAATCTCAAAAATATAAAAAGCCTCCGATGTCTTTAAGACACCAGAGGCGTATAACGCGGTTCCACTCTGATTTATAACTCACGGGCAACTAATATTGCCTTACCGTTAACGCCGGTTTACGCCCGAAGATACTTACTTTCCCCACGGGTGCTGATGGGTGCATTTCGTCACGTCTTCCACAGGACACTTTCACCTTGCTGTCCCTCTCTGAGAAGAAGAGTATGTGAGTACTTCTCCCTTTTATCGCATTTCGATGTTTTAATATATTATATACAGTTAGAAGTGAAATGTCAACAGTAAATTTTAAAACTTAAATGTGAGGTCTTATTCCCGCAACGAAATTGCGCAGTAATAATTTATTATCTCCCTCACCGCGGGGCATTCTTTTTCCAAGTCGGAGGCCAAGCGGTCTTAGGAAGACAACCATGCTCAGCAACTCCTTGGCTCACAGAACGACATGGCTACGATCCGACTTGTAAATTTTAAAACTTAAATGTGAGGTCTTATTCCCGCAACGAAATTGCGCAGTAATAATTTATTATCTCCCTCACCGCGGGGCATTCTTTTTCC
>JAZQZO010000151.1:0-5833 GCA_045634065.1 Acutalibacteraceae bacterium | reverse complement strand
GAAGATACCTATGGCGAAATAGATGCAATGAAGGTTCGTTCCTGCTATCCTCTGAGCAAAAAGGGCTGTGAAACTCTCAGTATAAGCTACGCCGACGAATACGGACTCAATGTCAAAATCGGCAGACTCAGCTATATTTTCGGCCCCGGTATGAAAGCAGGAGACTCAAAGATTGTTACAGTTTTCCCGAAATGCATAGCAGACGGCGAAAATATCGTAATGAAGAGCAAAGGTGAGCAGCTTCGCTCATACACTTATGTGACAGATGCAATTACAGGTCTTCTCACCGTTCTTCTTGACGGTGAAAACGGCAACGCTTATAATATCGCATCAAAGCTCTGCATCACAACTATCGCAGGTATCGCTCACACTCTCGTAGAGTCATACCCGGAAAAAGGTCTTAAGGTTATCTTTGACCTGCCTACAGAAGCTGAGGCAAAAGGCTTTTCACTTATTGAAAATGCAGTTCTCTCATCAAATAAGCTTGAAGCTCTCGGTTGGGAGCCAAAAACAGACCTTGTAACAGGTCTTAAGAATGTTGTAGAGGAACAAATTGAACTCAAGGCATAAGAAAGGATTTTTTATGTTAGAACAACTGAAAAAAGAAGTCCTGGAGGCTAATCTCCTACTTCCTAAATATAATCTTGTCACCTTCACTTGGGGCAATGTCAGCGGCATCGATAGAGAAAAAGGTCTTATCGTTATTAAACCCAGCGGTGTTGAGTACGACGTAATGACTGCTGAAGATATGGTGGTCGTTGACCTCAATGGCAATGTTGTTGAGGGTAATCTTAACCCATCATCTGACACTGCAACTCACATTGAGCTTTATAAGGCTTTCCCCGAAATCGGTGGCGTTATTCACACCCACTCTCCCTGGGCAACATCCTGGGCTCAGGCAGGCAGAGGCATACCCGCCTACGGCACAACTCACGCCGATTATTTCTATGGCGAGATTCCCTGCACAAGACAGCTGACACCCGAAGAGGTTGAAAGAGCTTACGAAAAAGAAACAGGTACCGTAATCATCGAAGCCTTCAGAGAAAGAAACATCGACCCTGTTGCAGTACCTGGTGTAATTGTCTATAAGCACGGCCCCTTTGCCTGGGGTAAAAATCCAAATCAGGCAGTGCACAATGCTGTTGTAATGGAAACTGTGGCTAATATGGCTTATCACGCTGAGCAGATAAATCCCAAGGGTACACCCATTGAGCAGTATCTTTTAGATAAACACTATATGAGAAAGCACGGTCCCAACGCTTACTACGGGCAAAAAAAATAACAGAGCGTGTTTTGATTACTTTTCCACGCCAGGAAAAGTAATGCCCCGCGGCGAGCGTAATAAAAAAATAAGAGGTAGGACTAAACCTACCTCTTTTATTATGCTTTTTTATATCGCCCTCGCCGGGCAGGCGTTCTTTTTGCTCTCGCCCAAAAAGAACCAAAAACGCGATGATTTTTTTATTTGCCTACTCTTTCTTTTTCAGCTTTTATTACTTTACCTGTCACAGCATTTATTTCATATTCATACTCATAACCGCCAAAGTAGAATTCCACATCGTAAACCTTTACACCGTTTTCTATATCGAGCTTGCATACGAGATTCTTCGCAAGACTTTCATCAACACGTGCATTGCTGAGCGCCACAGATACAGCCTTAGTCTCACCGATAAATTTTGCACCTGCATCAGGAGTTATAGCTGTACCCTTAGTTTTAGCCGAAAGTACATCTGAAAGCTCACCGTATACGCGCTTATCTACTACTTTATAAAAAGCCCTTACTTTAAATCTGTAGTTTCTTCCTTCCTGCAAGCCCGAAACCTTTACGCTTGTCTTATCAGTCCAGGCTTTCTTGATATATTTGCCCTGCACCGTATCATAAACATAAAATTGATAGCCTGTTGCTCCTTTCACGGCTGACCACTTAAATGTCAGACTGTTTTTTGTCTTTGCACTGACCCTTACATTTTCAACTTCATCTGGCTTTGTAGAAGCAGAAATTGTTTCATAAGATGAATAATCTATAGCTGTTGCCTTTTTGTCATAAGCTCTGACTCTGAATTTATAAGTCTTTGCACTCGCAAGATTTTCAGCCTCGTAATAAGTTTTACCGGTATTACCGAGTTTCTTCCATTTTCCCGTGTTGTCATTATATACAAAAACCTGGTATCCGTCTGCACCGCTTACCTTTGACCACTTAAGATTAACCTCGTCATCATCGATGTCATAAACCGAGAGATTAGTCACATTGGGAAGCACTGCAGCCGACGAAAGAATGGACATAGCAGAAAAAGCTAATAATGTTACGAGAAGAACTGATAATAATTTAGTGAGTTTTTTCATTTGTGTTGCCACCTTTCCGTATTTTTTTGATAACCTTTATTGTTATCTTGTCTGCATTATAGAAAAGCAACCTTAAAGTTAGTTTAAACTAACTTAATATTTTTAATATTTTTTATTCTTTTTTTACTTCTGTAACCGTAAGTTCTTTTCCGTCAACGGTAAACCTCACCTCGAAGTCAGCAAAATTAAATCCATATTCCCTTTTCGGGTCAGATTGATAAGACGGTCTGGGATCACCTTGCAGCACACCTAAAAGTTCCTCTCTGTTTTCTTCTGGTACTCTACCGAATAATTCATCACTGATATTGACCTGAAGTTTTCTCTCACCTAAAGTTTCCGTGAAACCTCCCACAGCATCGGGTACACTGTCACAATATGGAAGATAAGGTTTAATATCATAGATAGGCGTGCCGTTCATCAGGTCACACCCGCTGACATAAAGCACAGTCCCCAACACTGTGTCATAATCCACCTTTTCCAGCTTCACACAGGAAAGGCCTATTGAGTTTGGTCTGAATGGTGAACGGGTAGCAAAAACTCCCATACGCTTGTTGCCACCGAGAAGAGGCGGTCTGACAGTCGGCTTCCAGGTTTCTTTCTTAGCCTCGGAAAATTCCCATAAAATCCATATGTGGCTGAAATCCTCAAGACCCTTAAAGGCTTCGGCTATGCTATATTCCTTTTGGAAGACTATCTTTCCCGTTATCTCCTTGACCAGTCCGCTTTGTCTTGGCAGACCAAATTTAGTTTTGAAGTCTGTATATATGTATGCAATCGGTTTCATTTAATCGCCTCTCTTTTATTCTGCTACAACTATACACCAAATATTATTTTTAGTCAAACGAAAACCGCCTGACTTTGCATCAGACGGTAATTTTATACTCTTTAGCCTTTTTTCTTTTCGGGAATAAGGAATATAAATGCAAGAGAGCTTATAAGAAGCATCATAGGATAGAACAGATTTCTGATAATATCAAAAGCTGAAAGCTCAAATCCTAAAGTTTTTACAACTGAAAGAGCCACGAGAATTTGCGCACCGTAGGGAAGTACGCCCTGGAAAATGCAAGAGAATGTATCGAGAATTGAAGCTGTTTTTCTTGCAGGAATATCAAAATCCTTGGCCATTTCACTTGCAATGGGGTTTGCCATAACAATTGCAACAGTGTTGTTGGCCGTGGCAATGTCCATAAGACCAACTAAAAGACCGATACCAAGCTGACCGCTTTTTCTTCCCTTAAATACACGTCGGATACCTGCGAGAAGAGCCTCAAAGCCACCGTTATATCTGATAAGTGCACACAGAGCCGCTACAAGAATTGCTACCATTGAAGTTTCAAACATACCCGAAGCGCCGCTACCCATACCTGCAAGAAGATCAGGGAAGTTAACCGCACCGGTAGCAAGCATAATAATGCTGCCTGAAATGATACCGATAACAAGTGTCACGAAAACATTTACACCGATAATACCACTGAGAAGTACGAGAATATAAGGAATAATTTGAATCATATTATACTCCTTGTTGATTGACTCCGCGATATCTGATTTCATTGAAAGGACAACAATAAGACCAAGGGTTACAAGTGCAGCAGGCACAACCACTGCAAAGTTCGTACGAAATTTATCTTTCATCTGACAACCCTGTCCGTTGCAAGCTGCAATAGTGGTGTCTGAAATAAATGAAAGGTTGTCGCCGAACATAGCACCGCCTACAACAGTACCAACACAAAGAGCAAGCGGGAACCCTGAACCCTGAGATATAGCAACAGCAATAGGAACAATAAGTGTGATGGTACCGACGGAAGTACCCATAGCAGTTGAAACAAAACAGCTGACTATGAAGAGTACCACAACGGCAAAACGTGCAGGTGTAACAGACAACATAAAGTACGCAACACTCTCAGCAGAGCTTCTGCCTACAACGCCGACAAATATGCCCGCAAGCATAAATATCAGAAGCATTGTTACTATGTTTTTATCGCCGATGCCCTGACCCATAATTTCAAACTTTTTGTCAAGTGCAACACCTTTAGTCTGAAGCACGGCAACAAACAGAGCAATTAAAAAGGCAACCACAACAGGTACGCTGTAAAATCCCATAGGAATTTTCATAACATATTCGAAGATTATACCCAGTGAAAGATAAAAAACTATAAATACGCCAATGGGTATAAGGGCAAATGCATTGGATTTTTTCATTAATTCACTCTCATTTCTTTTAATTTAACGTCATAGATTATAGCATAATTTTTTCTAAAAAACAATGTTTATGCATAAAATATAAAGCACCAATCACAAGGATTGATGCTTTACATTTGTATTCACACCACGATTTTGAACCTGTCATAAAAATCAGAATTTCTCACTACGATGCCTTTCCGTCAGAAAATGTACTATTGAAGAATTATCTTCAGGATACAAATAATCACTAAAAGCAATCGGTCCAATTTCCATTAATTTTTCTAACTCTTCCTTATTAAGTAAAACAACCTGTAAACAAGCAACTGTTTTCATAAGTCCAAGCTTACATTTTAAAATCTGTGTAGTGCCGATTATCTGAGGAAACTCAATGAAAGCAGCTATCATTTCTTCATCCGTTTTTTCAGGTTTCCACTCGAAGCTATGACCAAATGTAATATGTGTTTTATTGAAATAAGCGTAAGTTGCAACTGTGAGAAGATTTTCATAGTACCACGATAAAACATCTTTATCAGTTAAGTCAATTTCTGAATCAACAAACATTATATATTCGTTATGCAAACCAACAGTATTCGGTACAGAAGGCATTTTGTAATCACTGGCGCCCATTGTTACCAATTTCCAGAAAGGATATTTTTTATTGGGCTTATACATCAACACATCGATATGCAAGCCTACATCAACAACAGGATGAAGTACCATTGAATCTTCCTGCTCAAAATAAGTATCAAAATGTTTTATAAGTTTATCCATTTCTTTTGTTTTCACTGCAATCACCTCTTATATAAAAATTATAATCATAAATTTATATAAGTCAAGCAGTTGGTTCGAGTCCTATTAGTCTTAAAAGGGGCATTAAAACTCAAACAATTAAATTATGAATAAAAACAAAGAAAACCCTTGATTTATCAAGGGTTTTCATATGGGGTTCAAAAAAGGAACCCAATCTTGGCGCCTCAAACAGGACTCTACTCTCGGCCTGCGGGCCTCGGTCATTCGCGGCTCTGAAGCTCCACCGGAGCTTCATTCACTACCGCTCCTACTTCTCGTCCTGTTTTTTCATCTATTCACAAAAATATAAAGCACCAATCACAAGGATTGATGCTTTACATTTGGCGCCTCAAACAGGACTCGAACCTGTGACACCAACGATTCAACAGCTCAGAAAAGGCAAGCGATTATCGGTCAAAAACATAGTCGTCTCACTCGCTTGGAGCGCTTCGTGATACTCCTTGTTTTTTCCTGTTCAGCCTTCGCCTGCATCTGCCACAGGCAGCGGCTCGCCTGAACC
>JAZQZO010000150.1:0-1582 GCA_045634065.1 Acutalibacteraceae bacterium | reverse complement strand
CGAAACGTGTCTTCACGGTGAAGAATAAGCCGGTGCCGACGAGAAGAACGATGAGAATGTAGTCTGAGAGATAAAGATTGATTTTTTGTACGATTGATAATAACATATCCATAATACGTACGCTCCTTTAAATAAATATTTTTTTCAGGGAATCAGATGTGGTGGGTTTTAAAGGAAAAAATAAAAGAGCTGCCTAAAAAGCAACTCCGGAAAATAGATATGCAAAATAATTGCAGATTATAACCCCTCACTCAAGGTTATAAATTTATACTCTATCCTTTTGCCTGAGAGATTCGGTTTTACCCTTGCACCTTCGGCACTCACTTAAGAGATTCTCCAGAGTCCCCTTCACTTTCAGTTTTGCAAAGCAATTCTTAAAGTTTCAACGGGATTTATTAAATTTGAGTCGAATTATAGCACACGGTGAATAAATATGCAATACTTTTTTGAAATTTTTTTATTTTTTCGGGTAAAGCGCTAAAGCACGAAAATAATTATGAATTAGGAATTATTAATTATGAATGGAACCGACCCGGTCAACAGTGGCAGGCTGAAAGGTTCATCCTAAATAAAAAAGGGGGGAGAGGAACTAACCTGCCCGCCTTAACTTTATCTCAATTCATAATTGAATTACACGTCATAAATACCCGGTGCAAGAATACCAAGCAAAAATAAACCGGTTCATTTTAATGTACATCCTTAAAAAATGACATAGGTATATTATATGTGGCACTTATTTACAAGATTTTATTCGGAAAAATTAAGAATTATCAAGAGGTTACTTGGGCAAATTTTCAAAATATATTGATTAAAGATGTTGTTGGTGATAAAATGGTGATACATATTATTGATAAAGAGGTTTTACTATGGCTAGATATGCAATTTACGGTGCAGGTTCACTGGGTACAGTGCTTGGTGCATTTATAACTAAAAATGGTGGCAAGGTTGATCTTATCAACCGCAATAAGGCTCACGTTGCTCTGCTTAATGAAAAGGGCGCACATATTAAGGGTACTGTAGAAATGACTGTGCCTGTCAAGGCTATCACCCCCGAAGAGATGGAAGGCAAATATGATGTTATTATCCTTCTTACAAAACAGCTTCACAATAAGGAAGTTGTAACAATGCTCAAAGATTATCTCTGTGATGACGGTGTTATTGTTACTCTTCAGAACGGTATTCCCGAGCCGGGTATTGCTGAAATTATCGGTGAAAACCGCACAATGGGTTGTGCTGTTGAATGGGGTGCAGCTCTTGTTGAACCCGGTGTATGTGAACTCACAAGTGAACCCGACAGCCTTTCATTCCATATGGGCAAGATGAACGGCATTACCGATGAGCAGTTTAAGGAGGTAAAAGATCTTCTGGAGCTTATGTGTCCCGTACACGAAGAGGAAAATCTTTTGGGTGCTCGTTGGTCAAAGCTTCTCATCAATGCAACATTGTCAGGTCTGCGCACTGTTCTAGGCGGAGTTTTCGGTGACGTTTCAGAAGATAAAGAAGGCAAAAAGGTTGCTATTCGCTGTATGAAAGAGTGTAACGATGTAGGGCACGCTGCAGGTGTTACACTTGCACCTGTTCA
>JAZQZO010000149.1:0-9470 GCA_045634065.1 Acutalibacteraceae bacterium | reverse complement strand
GACATGGCTACGATCCGACTTCTATACAGTTTCAGACCCCGATAACACAAAGGGGCTTTCAACAAAAAAAATCAGCCACTCACACGGTCCGGCTTCAGGTGGCAAGGCTCATTATACGGTGGTGGAATTTCAAAAAAAATTGGAAAAATACCAGGCTTTTACTCTTGACACCTCAGGTGAAAAGGTGCTTTATCTCACCTTTGACTGTGGCTATGAGCACGAAAACCTAACGAGCAAAGTTCTTGATGTGCTGAAAGAAAAAGGCGTGTCGGCGACGTTTTTCTGCACACTTGACCACATAAAAAAAGAAACTGATCTTATTGCGCGAATGATAAAAGAGGGTCACATCGTCGGCAACCACTCCACAACCCACCCGTCGTTTGCCACTATCAATCGTAGCAAAATGGCAAAAGAAATCGAAGAAACCGAAAATTATCTTCGCGAAAACTTCGGTTATGCTGCAAAATATTTCCGTTTCCCTGCAGGTGAATATAACGAGAGTGCCCTGGAGCTGATTTCGAGTCTCGGTTACAGCAGTGTTTTCTGGTCTGTGGCTTATGACGACTGGGATACATCCAAGGTCAGGGGCAAGGACTATGCCATAGAAAAGGTAATGTCAAGGCTTCATCCGGGGGCAATTATTCTGCTTCACAGCGTGTCCAAAGACAATGCAGAGGCACTCTCTGAAATTATTGATAAGGCAAGAGCAGAAGGATATAGGTTTGAGTCAATTATGAATTATAAATGAGAAATTAGGAATTGCGACAGACTTAGGGCGAGTAGGAAAAATCCTACCCGCCTTTTTTAATCAGAAGTTGTAGTGCAGGCGCAGAGTCTGCTTGATGAATGATGAAAATTTATTTCCTGAGCGAATCAGTAGTTAAGAGTGAAAAACTAACCCACTGCAGAAACTGCAGATGCAGGCGGCGAGAAACTTTATAAAAAGCAGTAGATTATGTAAATCAGCATATCAGAAAAAATCTCAAACTGATTCGCTTCGTAGTCTGCAGTTGAAGGCGGACTACGACTTTCTGAAAACGGAAAACTACCGTCAACAATGAAAGAACGTTTTGCTTACTTTGTCGCTCGGGACAAAGTAAGAGCCACAGCGGCTTGAGCGAGCATACTGAAAATGAAGAATAAATCAGTCGAATAGAAAAAATTCGGATAACAAAAAAGCGAGTAAGCTTTCGTCTACTCGCTGTGCTTTTTTTGCTCGCCGCGTGGCGTCACTTTTGCTAGCGCCCAAAGGTGACCAAAACACGCTATCAATGATACTCGGGCAGCCAATCCTTGTGTGCCTCAAGCATCTCGTCAACCATAGCATAGATATCCTTGATGTTGAGCTCTGTGCCTGTGAGAGGATCCATCATAGCAGCATTGTATATATACTTCTTTTCGAGAGTTGCGGCTGCCTCGATAGTCAGAAGCTGAGGATATATGTTGCTTGCGTTCATTGCTGCAAGCTGTAAGGGAAGCTCGCCCATATGGCAAGGTGTGATACCGCTGCCGTCAACAAGACAGGGTACTTCGACACAAGCCTCTTTGGGAAGATTGTCGATAAGTCCGTTATTAAGTACATTGCCGCCGATTTTATAAGGCTTGTTGGTGACGATAGCTTCCATAATATATGAAGCGTATTCTTCCGAACGCTCGTGAGTGATTTTTCCGTCAGCGAGAATTTTGTCTCTCTCTTCTTCCCAACCTGCAATCTGGTTAACGCATCTTCTTGGATATTCGTCAAGTGGAATATTGAACTCCTCGATCATTTCGGGGTATCTTGACTTGATGTAGAAGCCGTTGTATTCAGCGTTGTGTTCTGAGCTTTCTGTGCAGTAGTAGCCGAGTTTATCGATATAGTCAAAGCGTACCATATCGCCGTGCTTTTCAGTAGCATTCTTCTCTTTAGCTCTCTTTTTGATTTCGGGGTAAAGGTCGTTGCCGTCTTTATCTCTTACATCAAGAAGCCAGGCCATGTGGTTAATACCTGCGATTTTGTCGGTTCTGCCTTCGACCTTATCTTCCATACCGAGTTTTTCAAGCAAGCCCTTTGAGCAACCCTGAACGCTGTGGCAAAGACCTACAGTCTTGATTTTTGTATAACGAAGCATATAACCTGTGAGCATAGCCATAGGATTAGTATAGTTGAGGAACCAGGCGTCTGGACAAACCTCTTCCATATCATCAGCAAAAGACTTCATAACGGGGATAGTGCGAAGAGCGCGCATAATACCGCCAATGCCCATAGTGTCAGCAATAGTCTGACGAAGACCGTATTTTTTCGGTATCTCGAAGTCTGTTACTGTGCAGGGCTCGTAGCCACCGACCTGAATAGCGTTAACAACGAATGATGCACCTCTGAGTGCGTCTTTTCTCTGCTCTTCGCCTAAGTATGTTGTAATCTTAGCTCTGCCCTCATTGATGTTTCTGTTAATAGCAGAGAGGATAATTTCGGATTCCTTGAGTCTTTTCTCGTCGATGTCATAAAGTGCGAATTCGCTTTCTCTGAGTGCAGGTGTGCACATACAGTCACCGATAACATTTCTTGCGAAAATAGTACTACCTGCGCCCATAAATGTAATCTTCATGGTTTTCTTATTCCTTTCATAAAAGAATTTACTTTTAAATCCTTGCTTTATGGCGTGGATTTTGATAATATTAACATATCACAAGTAGCTGGAAAATACAAGTGAAAGAGGAAAAAATATGAAAGAAACTAAATTTTATCTTATAGCTGACCCTCATTACTTTGCAAGTGAGCTCGGTTGCAGTGGCGACGAGTACGAAGATTTTATGCACTACGAGCAGAAATGCTTTGCCGAAACCGAAAGCATTAACAAGAGTGTTTTCGAGTTTTTGAAAAAAGCAGATGAAGCAGATATCATTCTTATTGCAGGCGATCTTATTTTCAATGGCGAAAAGAAGAGTCACGAGGGTTTCCTCAAACTTCTTTATTCGCTTAAAGAGCACGGCAAGAAGATTTATGTTGTCACCGCTGACCACGATTTCAAGTGGAATGAGGGGGATACTTTTGCTTTTGGCAGAGACGGCAGGTACTCTCCCGAACATACCACCCGTGACGAGCTTACCGCACTTTATTCCGATTTCGGCTTCGGTGATGCTATTGCGATAGATAAGGAGCATCTGTCTTATGTTGCTCAGCTTTCAGAAAGTGTGAGACTTTTAGCTCTCAACTGTGACCTTAAAGAAAACGGCAAGTACCACTTTTATCCCGAACAAATAGAATGGATAAAAGAGCAGACCAAGAAAGCAAGAGAAGACGATCAGATGATGTTTGCTATGTGTCATTATCCTATTCTCCCGGGACAGCCGTTATTCTCTATTATTTCACCTATGACTATCAGAAACGCTTATGATTTTGCCAGTTTTCTTGCAGATGAAGGTGTACATATGATTTTCACCGGTCATATGCATAATCAGAGCATCAATGTTATCACCACAGAAAAGGGTAACAAGCTTTATGATATTACCACTGGCTCAATTATTGCAGATCCGGCTTTCATCCGTCACGTGACAATCAAAGACGAAAAGACTGTTGAAATCAAGAGTGTACCAACCCCTGACTTTGAATGGGACACCAATGGCAGAACCTGTAAAGAGTACCTTAGCGATATGTTTGACAGAATGATTGTCAATGTGCTTCTTGATATGCGCGACGACACCATAAGAATGATGAACAAGTTCCACATTGAAGATAAAGGCAGTACCAAGAAGATCCTGGGCTTTGTAGGCAAGATCATCTGTTCAATAAAGGTTGGTACTCTTGCAAGACTTCTCTTCATCAGATGTGACAATAGCGTGAGAAAAATCAGGGTACTTGACTATGCAACAGAGCTTGTGCGCGGTGCTTTCGAGGGCAATCAGACTTTCCTTGAAGGTACGCCAAAGGGCGATGTGTTTGTTGCTCTGCTTAAAAGAATCAGACCTATTCTCAAGAAAATCAATGTTAAGGGCTGGGACGGCAAACCTGCTGATCTTTACGAAATACTCAAAAATACTGCCGGTAACTATGATATTGATGACTATAACGCTACACTGATGCTTAAATAACAAATACAAAAGGAGCGTGCAGATGAACAAAGAAAAAATTATCGCTGAACTCAGATCGCTCAAGCTCATAAACTTTCCTATGCTTATGCTGGCAGGTTTTATAAATGCTTTCGGCATCACCGTGTTTCTTGCCCCTGTTAATCTATATGACAGTGGCATATCTGGCACGTCGATGCTACTCGGTCAGTTGACTCCCGAGTATATGACTCTTTCAATTTTTCTGCTTATTCTCAATGTACCGCTTTTTATATACGGCCTAAAGAAACAAGGGTTAGCTTTCACCATATATTCGATTTTTGCTGTTGCTTTTTACTCTCTGGGGGCCTGGCTTATAACTGATGTACTGCCTATTGATGTGAGTATGGCTTCGCCTCTTGCTGAAGACGATCTTCTTTTATGCGCTATCTTCGGCGGACTCATCTCGGGTGTTGGCAGCGGTCTGACAATACGATTCGGTGGTGCTATTGACGGGGTTGAGGTTATGGCGGTTATTTTTGCGAAAAAGCTCGGTCTCACCGTCGGTACCTTCGTAATGATATATAACATTATTCTTTATATTATCTGTGGCTTTGTCCTGAGTAGCTGGATACTTCCTCTTTATTCTATCATCACCTATGCAGCAGCTCTTAAAACCGTGGACTTCATAGTCGAGGGTATAGACCGTTCAAAGGGTGTTATGATTATCACCGAAAAACCGAAGGCTGTCAGCGAAGCTCTTATGTATGAATTTGAGACGGGTACTACAAAAATTGCAGCAACAGGCGGTTACAGCAATAAAGATAAGACTGTAATTTACTTTGTAGTCAACCGTTTTCAGATTTCACGTATGAGACAAATAGTGCACACCATCGATCCGCACGCATATATGACTATCACCGAGGTTGCCGATGTGTTCAAGAGTGAGATGGAGTAAAAAACAACTTCGCGTTTTGGTTACTTTGGGGCGACAGCAAAAGTAACGCCCGTCCGGCGAGGACAATAAAAATAATATTAAACAAAGAGGTGATACTACGAAAATAGAGGAAGCATATTATCATAAAATCTTACTAATGAATGATATTTATTCCGAATTTGACAATTGGTTATATTCGTATCAGTCAACAGAAGAGCCTTTAAGTGATACTGTAATAGATTTATCGTGGTGCGGCTCAGATATAAGTAAAATCATCTCTTGTTTACATAGTTTTTGCTTAGGACAGCCATTGGATGAAAAAATAGTCTGTGATAAATTAAGAATGTTCTTAAAAGAATCTTATAATCAAGGAATTTATACTATAGAAGAAATATGCAGATTAATGTATAATTTTGTTCTCTCTCACGGTGACCCTATAGAATTAGATATGGAAATCTGGGGAGATATGTTTTATCTTGATGACTATTATTTGGAGATAAATGATGGTTCAGTGTCCAAAGAGAAATTTGAGAGTGCTGTACTTGCTTATCTTGAAGACGGAACTGCTGTTGATTACCATAGTTTATGGAATATCAGTAAAATACAAGCTTTGTCCTACAAAATCAAGAAGTTGTTCAAGAAATAATAAATTTGATGTATTACATTACAATAAAACAAAAAGCGAGTAGAGATTTCCCTACTCGCTTTTTTTTCGCTCGCCGCGTGGCGTCACTTTTGCTAGCGCCCAAAAGTGACCAAAACGCGCTCTTATTTAAATAAATTTGTAAGTTTTACCCTTCTCAGTTATAAACTTAGTCACACCGTTTTCAAAATAGGTTTCAATCTCATTGCCCTCTTCATCATAAACAATCATAACCTTGCCGTCATATTTAAGAGCGCATTCACCGCCAAGATTTGATTGGATAGTCGCATCCTTGAGCTTATTGTCTTTCCAAGTGAGACTTACTTCAAAGTTGCCCCTTGCCATAAGACCCTTGACCTCTCCGTTGTGCCAGCTGTCAGGCAGTGCAGGAAGCACCTGAATGTAATCGCCGTGGCTCTGAAGAAGCATTTCACAAATACCTGCAAGCAGACCGAAGTTGCCGTCAATCTGGAATGGAGGATGTGTGCCGAAAAGGTTTTTAAGGATAGTTGACTTGATAATCTGCTCAACAATTTCGTCGCAGTCGTTGCCCTTATGAAGACGCGCATAGCTGAGAAGTCTTATAGCAAGACCCCAGCCTGTACTCTTATTGCCTCTGTCTTTGAGGGTGGTGAGAGCTGCGGCTGCAAGTTTTTCATCGTCGGGAGTAATCTGTCTGAAAGGATAGAGTGACAGCAGATGTGAGATGTGTCTGTGCTTTCTCTGCACGTCTTTGTTGTAGAAACCGCGCATAAAGAAGCTGTCTTCGTCATACCACTCTTTGATCTGACCCCACTTACCGATATGCAGGGGCTTAAGGCGTACTATCTGCTCTTTGACAGTTGCGATAAGCTCGTCGTTTACTTCATTACCGAAGCCTGCCTTTTTCAGGTACTCTGCCGCTGACAGAAGGTCATCATAAAGGTTATAGATAATGCATTGGTCATAAGTGTTACCTGCCGCAACAGGACCGTGCTCAGGTGAATAACCGGGTGAACAGACAAGTCTGCCGCTGTTTTTATCTTCCACGAGAAGCTTAGTCCACATAAGGGCGCATTCTTCCATTGTGGGATAGATGTCGTTTCTTAATTTTTCGATGTCTCTTGTGAAAAGGAAGTAGTCATACATACCCTGAATTGCCCAGGCACCGTTAGTGGGTGCCCAACCCCAACGCCATTCGCTACCGGGGCCAACAAAACCTAAAGGTGTGACCATAGTGTGAATCATAAAACCTGTTGCCTTGTCAAGGTCGGGAGTGCCGTCAGCCTTGTCTTCGCCGATGCCGAGAGTCTTGTTTGCAATAAGACGACCGGGCTTTTTAAGTGAGTTGACAAAGTCGATATATGGTAGGGCAGTTTCTGCAAGGTTAGCCACATATGCAGGCCAATAGTTCATCTGCACATTGACATTGAAGTGATAGTCGCAACACCAGGGCGGATTATTTTTCGCATTCCAAATGCCCTGAAGGTTTGCAGGCAATGAGCCGTCACGAGAGGATGCAATAAGAAGATATCTTGCATACTGGAAAAGAAGAGTGATAAGATTTCTCTTGTATTCGCCTTTCTTTTCAAATCTGTTTAAAAGGAAGTCCGTTGCCATAATGTGGTCGCCCTCTTCAAGGCTGAACTTCACTCTGTCATAAAGAGGCTTGTAGTCTGCAAGGTGAGCTCTGTATAATTCACCGAAAGTTTTCTCAGCGGCAGAGTCCACACACTCTATAGCTTTTGCGAGAGGGTCAACATCACTGAAATATTCGGGGAAGGAGTTTATGTAGTTAGTTGCAAGTGATGCGATAATCATAACGGTTTCGGCATCTTTGATTTTAATGTGACCGTCAGCTGTTTCTGTGATTTCACCGTCGGTGATGAACTTGAATGCACCGCCGTACTTCATAGCATTTGCGTCGGCGCTTGCCTTAGCGTCTGTGCCCACATTGCCCATAACAGTGCCGCTGACTGTGATGGTACCGTTTTCGGCCTTGCTGATGCCTTTCTGGTCGGAGACAAAGTATGCATCGAGGTTGAGCTTTGCTTTCTCAACTTCTTTGCCGTCTTCACTTTCCTTGGTTTCAGTCTGAATTCTGCCGACGAAAACATTGTCGGGGTAGCTCAGGAAATAGTGACGGGTGTACGATGCTTTATCAATTTTATAGCTGACCATAGCCGAAGCTGTGTCAAGCTCGAGATCGCGGGTATATTTATCTTTTTCACCTTTGTGGTCAAAGTTCATATAAAGGTTACCGAAGGACTGATAGTTGCCGAAGCCGGTCATATCACCTTGGAGATTTTTCATTTTTGCAGTGGCTTCTTTAACGTTGCCATCAGAGAGAAGAGTCTGAAGCTCTTTAAGAGCAGCACCCTTGTCGTCAAGTTTAACGCCGTAGTTAAAGCCCTTTACATCTTTACCGCCTGACCAAAGAGTCTTTTCGTTGAAATGAATAAGCTCACACTCCATACCGCCGAAAACCTTTGCACCGATTTTACCGTTGCCAAGGGGGAGGGCTTCGTTTTCCCAACCGTAATAACTCATATTTGCAGGCTCTTTATAGCATAAAAACATAGTTTCACCTCGAATTTAATATTATAATTTACTATTATAGCTTTTGTTAGAGTGATAGTCAAGTGTACAAGCCGAGCTTGGCTTAATGAGTCATAAACATATAAAAAAATAAAGAAAACCTAAATAATAAATTGATTTTTTGAAATTTGTGTGGTAATATATATTATGTATATTTGTATTCACATTGAAAGGGCAGAAAAATGAACTGCAATTATCTTATCAAAGTCAAAAGTGTAAATGTTGTAGAGGACGACAGAACCGAAAGTGAGGTTATAACTCACGCTTCTTTCAGCTTTATTGATAACGGCTACAGCCTGTCTTATAAAGAAGAAAAAAACGGTGTCAATGAAGAGACTCACATCACGGTTACAGGCGGTAAAAAAGTGACAATCAAGCGCCACGCCGAAATCGAAACGGATATGATAATTGAAGAGGGAATAAGACACCTTTCCTATCACCGATTGCCCTTTGGTGAATTCAGCCTGGATGTTGTAGGTAAAAAGATAACAACAGAAATTGCCGATGACGGGCTTAAACTGAAGTTTTCATATCTTACTTATTCAGGCGGTGAAGCTCTGGGCTTTGCTGAGTTTGATATAACACTCAGACGCAAAGGCAAAGTTACAGGAGATTTTTTAAGAGAGGAATAATCAAAATGTCAAAGATTGTAAATAAAGCACAAAGTCAGATTAAAGAACTTGTTTTATCTGCTATTACGGCCGCTCAGGCTAAAGAGCTTTTGCCACAGGGTGAAAGCAACGCTTTTCAGATTGAAGTGCCTGCTGACAGAGCAAACGGTGACTACTCAACCAATGCTGCTATGGTCAATGCCAAGGCGTACCGTCAGCCCCCGAGAAAGATAGCAGAAGCTATCTGCGGTAATATGAATCTCGATGGTACCTACTTCGATAGAGTTGAAATTGCAGGCCCCGGCTTCATCAACTTCTTCCTTTGCGATGAGTACTATGCCGATATCCTCTTCGAAATCAAAGAAGCAGGTGACAGCTACGGCAGAAGCGATTACGGCAAGGGCAAGAGCATCAACGTTGAATTTGTTTCCGCTAACCCCACAGGCCCTATGCATATGGGTAATGCAAGAGGCGGTGCTCTCGGCGATTGCCTTGCAGGTGTTCTTGATTGGCCAGGCTATGAGGTTGAAAGAGAGTTTTATGTAAACGATGCCGGTAACCAGATCGAAAAGTTCGGCCTTTCCCTCGACATCAGATACCGTCAGCTCTGCGGTGAAGAAATCGAGCTTCCCGAGGACAGCTACCACGGTGAAGACATTACCGAAAGAGCAGGTGA
>JAZQZO010000148.1:0-4339 GCA_045634065.1 Acutalibacteraceae bacterium | reverse complement strand
GCTGTGTTTTTTGCGAATGTTTTGATTGAATTAAACATAAATTAATACCTCCTAAAATTTAATTAACCTGCATAATCAAAAAGGCCTTCGACTCTTTCTGTTACGGTAGGCATGATTGTGTCATTGAAAAGTGCATAGAGAAGTGTGAGAAGAAGAGCACCGAGAACTACACCGATAAGGATTTTTACGCCTGTATCGACATAAGCTTCAGCTACTGTACCGTCAAGAACTTCATGTGCTTTTGATGAAACTGCTGCTTCTGCTGTTGCAAAGGCATTCTTAACCTTTGCTGCTGTGTTTTTTGCGAATGTTTTAATTGAATTGAACATAATTAATACCTCTTTCTTAATAATAAAATTTTTGTTGTTTTGAATTTTTTTGTTTTGATTTTATATACGCTGTATATACAGCATCATAAATTGCATTACCCGCCGAAAGAGAAATCGGATGGCATATTGCTCTGAATCGTTTCTGACCTTTATCGTCTTTCCATTTTTCAGAAGGCATACCGATATAACTAGCGAATTTCTTTTCAAACAGGCGGACATTATGAATTACAATTGCTTCATCAATAACGATATCAGCAAGAGCTTTGAGATTTCTGCCTTCATAAGTCCTGATAATCTTTGCTTCAACTTTCATAAGTTGGTTATCCTTTCTCTTTAAGTGAATATCTACCTATAACTCTTATCTTCTTTCGGCTGGTAGTGCCTGTAATAAAAAAGAGGGATAGGTGTGGAAAGGGGGAAAGAAAAAAATTATCGCTCCTGACCTCTCTGTTTGTGCCTGTTATAAAACTGCAGTGCCTTTATGACATACTCGCACTGCCTTTCATTTGACAAGTTCGGTGGAATCAGCTTAGTTATGCGTTCATCTCTGAACGCAGGTTTCTCACGCTGATTAGGTTTTTCCTCGTCCATTATCGAATCTATAACCTCTCGGGTGAGTTTACCTTGATCAAGATACTTTCGCATCTTAATCGTCTGTGCATGTGACGGAGTAGCATCCTGACATTCGATTGCATCAAGAAGCCAATATTGCATTTCTTCCCCCAAGTACGAAATCTCTACAGCAGGGCGCATTGCAATCTTTTTTTCATCAACAATTTCCAATAATTCAGGGATAAGATATGTAAGACGAATATACCGCTGAACCTGTCTTTCGCTTTCACCAACAGCTTCACCCAACAATTCGCCCGCCCTCTTACTATTTAACTTATCGACCAGTGGTCGATAAGTTAAATCTGAACGAATTCCTTGGCTTTTCATTGCATCAAGCCTCATTTTGTATGGAAAAGCTTTCTCACTTGGTAAGATCTCTTCTCTTTGCAGATTACTGTCTACCATCGAAAGTATTGCTTCATCCCTTGTCAACTCTGAAACTCTCGCTCGAATTGTGTCGATTTTTGCAATTTCAAAAGCTCTTTTTCTTCTGTGACCTGACACCATTTCATAAGTGCCGTCATCCAAGGGTCTTACAAGTACAGGCTGAAGCAATCCTCGTGTTAGGATGCTTTCTACCAACTCCGCCATATTTTCATCATCCTTTACGTGATAAGGATGATCTGGGAAGTCCCTTATATTTGAAACAGGAATATCCATAAGCCTTTCTCTTTTCATATCGGCTCTGCTCTCATCTGTTTCAAATAAATCATCGAACGCTTTCAGTTCGATATCGTAAGTGCCGTTCTTTGCCATCGCACAAAACCTCCCTTGTTAATTCCCCGTAAGCTCTTGCCACACTTCCTCGTGGATCATGTGTGAAAATACTTACACCATAGGCACTTGTTTCTGCAGCTCTTACTGAACGAGGAATAGCAGTATTAAATACCTTGATGTGTTTTCCGTACATTTCTCTTATGAGGTTTGCAACATCCTTTGAATAGTTAGTTCGGCCATCAACCATAGTTAAAAGAATACCTTCTATCTTCAAATCAGGATTAATTCTTTTCTTCACCCTGGCGATTGTCCCGAGCAGGTGTTCTAAGCCTTTAGCTGACAAGAACTCTGGCTGTGTGGGGATAATTACTCGGTCTGCGGCACAAAGAGCATTAAATGTCATCATTCCAAGCGAAGGATTACAGTCTATGAGAATATAGTCATATCTGTCCTTTACGCTATCTATATATGATTTCAACACCCTTTCGCGGTTCATCTCGTTTACAAGCTGAACTTCTATGCCGCACAAACCGATGTCAGAAGGCATAAGATTTACACCTTCTTTATTTTTTAAGACTTCAAACTCTTCTGAAGGCTCAATATCTTCGACAATTCTTTTCATAACATTTGTCAATGTACAATCGAGCACATCAGGATTTTTGAAGCCAAGGGAAAGGGTTAAACTTGCCTGAGGATCTGCATCCACAAGAAGAACCTTCTTTCCATTTCTTGCAAGTCCTATTCCAAGATTTGCAGCAGTGGTTGTTTTGCCCACACCACCTTTTTGATTAGTAAGGGCAATAACGATACAATCACTCATTCCTTAGCCTCCTCAACCGAACACGTTGAAGAAAACCTGTAAGAACGCAGCTACATACAATCCGGGAAGTACAAGAAGTCCGTGAATCATAATTACAACATCTCCTTTACATTTATTTTTTGTTTAACCTTTTTGAATTGAATACACAGCATTTGTTCTAAACACCCCCTGTAACGGCAATTCAAACCTTAGGAAATCATCAGACGTTCAGTTGCGAACTGAATCCATAGGAATCTCACCTCTGCCGGGTTCTCCGCCAGCCGCTTACGGAAGTATCATTATTCCTTGTGTCTGTCATCGCCACCACCAAGAGCAACTCGGATTTCGTTGTATAAGTTTTATCGCTCGCTTCCAATCGGAAGGTCTTGGCGCACCTACAAGCACGGCTCGACTTTTTATAGTCAACACAAGTAACGTATCTGATGAAATGTGTATTCAATTGTTCAGGTTCATTGAGGATTTTCTATCCCCTTTGAGAAGCACCGTGATGAACTTCTCACCTATACGCACTGGGAGAGGCCATTTTTACAGGGGTAAATCGATTTATTTACAAATTGTTTACATAAAAGGCAGTTTTTTGAGTGTTTTTCGCTGTTTTGGGCAAAAAAATAACCCCGCTCTTAATGAGCAGGGTCTTAGTAGTCATTATTTTTGTTTCATATACATTTCTCTTATATTGGTGATATCTTCATCAGAATTTGATTGATAATTTATCCTACATTTTTCAATTATTTTTTTGATTTCATCTACTAATTCTATCTTTTTGTCCTTTTCATATCGTATCTTAATAAGACTTATGCCTCTCTTATTACACATAAACATCTTTACTTTTTCTATCTTATCAGCTTCATTGGAAAACTCTATTGCAATTCTTTCATCGGGTATATACAATTCAAGCGGCAATCCAATTACTTTATCTTCATTAAATATTACCTTACAGCCACTTTTACGAAAATAATATATAACAGCCAACTTAGGAAACAACAAATCATATTCATCTTTGCATTTAGGACACGGAACATTTTTTACAACCTTATCATATACTTTAACTTTTGCGGAATGACCGCAAGTATATTTCCACCATATTTCACGCATTGAGTTTCTTGATAGTTGTGTAGGCAACAACTCATTATTTTTTTCATAGTCCCAATCTGATAATATATGTTTATCTGTAGTTGCTAAATCATTATATCCCACTAACACCTTTCTATTTGAACAAACGGGACATCCACCACCTTTTACTCTTGCATTAACAACAGCTTTCCATTCATAGCCGCAGGTTTTACATGTCCACCATACATTTCTCCTCGATTTCGGACTTATCTCATCAGGTAACAGGGAAGTGTTTTTTACTGACCATTCTAATGCCATATCCGGGTATTGCGTTTTAAAGTCATTTACATTCTTTTCCAAAACTGTACCAACACAATACGGACATCCACTACCATCTGTACGAGAAGAAATCAAAGAAAACCATTCGTGTCCTTTTTCGCATTCCCACCATACTTTTCTATTCGAAAAAGGTGTGACCATTGATGCCTTTAAAGGAAAGTTCTTTTTTGACCATTCTTTTGCTACTTTAGGGTAAAGACTTTCAAGATCATTAAATCCTTTTAAAACGGCATTATTTGAGCAATATGGACATCCGGCACCATAAACTCTGTTTTTTATTGATGCTGACCATTTATGACCACATTTACCTTTCCATAAAACCTTTTTGTTTGATCCATATGTTATTTTTTCAGGCGTTAATGGATAGTTTTCTTCTGACCATTCATCGACCAAATGAGGACTATGTTCCTTTAAACTTGTTCTCATATATATACCTCCTCTATTCTGCAAAAAAGTATATACATTTTTT
>JAZQZO010000147.1:0-6199 GCA_045634065.1 Acutalibacteraceae bacterium | reverse complement strand
AAGAGGAAGAACTTCCTGAATGTTGCTGATTTTCTTATCTGTGATGAGGATTGAAGCATCGTCGATAACAGCTTCCATCTTATCTACATCTGTTGCCATATAGGGTGAAATGTAACCTCTGTCAAACTGCATACCTTCAACAACTTCTTTCATTGTTTCAGCTGTCTTTGACTCTTCAACAGTGATAACACCGTCTGTTGTTACGATTTCCATAGCTTCAGCGATAAGAGTACCGATGCTTTCATCTGCTGATGAAATTGTAGCAATACGAGCGATATCTTCAAATGTATTAACGGGGTTTGAGTTAGCCTTAACTGTTTCGATTGCAGTCTTAACAGCCTTGCTGATACCCTTCTTAACAACCATAGGGTTAGCGCCTGCAGCAACGTTCTTCATACCTTCGCGTACGAGAGCCTGAGCAAGAAGAGTAGCTGTTGTGGTACCGTCACCGGCAACGTCGTTGGTCTTTGTTGCAACTTCTTTGATAAGCTGTGCACCCATATTTTCGAAAGCGTCTTCGAGTTCGATTTCCTTAGCGATGGTAACACCGTCATTTGTGATGAGAGGTGCGCCGTACTTCTTGTCGATAACAACGTTTCTGCCCTTGGGACCGAGTGTGATTTTAACTGTATCTGCAAGCTTGTCGATACCGCTCTGAAGAGCTTTGCGAGCCTGCTCACCGTAAATAATCTGCTTTGCCATAATGTAAATACCTCCTGATATTATTCTACAATTGCAAGAATTTCGTTCTGGCGTACGATTGTGTATTCTTCACCGTCAATTTTAACTTCGGTACCTGAATATTTGCCTGTGATAACCTTATCACCGACTTTAACGTGCATTGTAATTTCTTTACCGTCGATAACACCGCCGGGGCCTACTGCAACGACTTCAGAAAACTGAGGTTTTTCCTGAGATGCTGAAGTGAGAATGAAGCCGCTCTGTGTTGTTTCTTCAACTTCTGTTGCCTTTAAAACAACTCTGTCAAGTAAAGGTTTGATAGTCATTATATGTTCCTCCATAATGTAATTATTTACGTTTTAAATATTTAGCACTCTCTATCCCCGAGTGCTAATTCTAATTCTAATCATAATTTTGAAAGTGTCAAGTGTTTTTACAAAAATAGTTAAGTTTTTTCCATTTTTTCTCTTGGAATTACTGTCCTGAAATGCGAAAAGATAACTTTAGGTGATATTTATGCTAAAACGCTTCCTTTCATTATATATATTCTTTATTTTATGTTTTATGGTACTTCTCGTGAGAATTTATTATATCGCTAAAACAGATTACTCCGAGGTCACGGTGCGGCAGAGCACTCGAACAGTGACAGTAGGTGAAAAGCGTGGCGAAATCTATGACAGAAACTACTCCCCTTTGGTTGGCGCAGAAAAAAAGCTTCTTGCCGTTGTGACTCCTTGTGCGGCATCATACGAATATCTCAAAGGCAAAATTGATGAGACTTATCTTCGGGAGAAAATCGAAAACGGTTCACCATTCACCCTTGAAGTTGACGAAGAAATAAACAACGAGTTTATCCGCACTTTTTCTGTTGCTGACAGGTATGGCAGTGACCCTCTCGCTGTTCATCTCATAGGCTATACGGACTCCTCGGGCAAGGTGGGTGTGACAGGAATCGAAAAATCTTATAACGGCTACCTCTCTGAAAATTCCGGTAAACTCACCGTATCGTTTCAGGTTGATGCCGTCGGCAGAGTACTTGCAGGAATGGACAAATATATCAATGATAATAACTTCACATCCAAGGCAGGGGTCGTGCTGACTGTCGATAAAGCTATTCAGAAAATTGCCGAAGATGCTCTCGATGAAAGCAGAATAAAAAGCGGTGCAGTCCTGGTGATGAAAGTTCATTCGGGGGAAATTTTAGCTATAGCAAGTATTCCTGAATATGACCCCAACAATGTTGCAGAGTCCCTTAAGGCTGAAAATTCACCCTTTGTCAATAAGGCACTGATGAGCTATAGTGTTGGCTCGATTTTCAAGCCGATAGTTACTGCAACAGCCCTTGAAAACGGAATTTCACCGGATTTTGAATATGAGTGCGAGGGTGAAATTCGGGTCGGTGATAAAATTTTCAGATGCTATGACAACAAAGCTCACGGCAAGGTTGATATGACCAAGGCGCTTACGGGTTCCTGCAACTGTTATTTTATAAATCTTATATCACATATAGATATAGATTTTCTGTTGAAACTATGCAAAAATATGGGAATTGGCACTGAAATCATCCTTGCACCGTCGATTAAAAGTTCGGCAGGAGCGTTGCCTCTGCGAGAAAATCTCGACATAAAAGGCAACCTTGCAAATTTAGCTTTCGGCCAGGGTGAGCTTTTAGCTTCGCCTTTGCAAATTGCTTCGGCTTATCACGCCCTCGCTACGGGGAATGTAATCGCTCCTAAACTCGTAATGGGCTTTACAAATTATATGGGGCTTATGACGAAAGAGCCTGAAAGCACTCCAATGAAAGTATTGTCAGATGAAACCGTCATTAAACTTCGTCAGATGCTGGGTGCGGTTTCTGAAAATTCAGCATCTAAATCTTCACTTATGAAAACTGCAGGCAAAACCGGCACAGCTCAAAGCGGAACCTATAACTCTGACAAGGAAATTCTTCGAACCTGGTTTGCCGGATTTTTTCCTGCCAACAACCCAAACTATGTCGTTATCGTAATGGATGAAAACGGTGTTGGCGGCAACGCAGACTGTGCTCCTGTTTTCAAGGCAATTGCTGAGGGAATAGTTCTCAGGTGAAGGGTAGTCGGGGCTCAGGCGCCGAAAGCGTAGCTTTCGGCGAAGTGGCACTGCTGAGCAGTGCCACTCACAAAACACTTTGTGTTTTGCCTGAGCCCCCGCTGCCCTCTTGCAGAGACTGCTAAAGCCGTGGGTAAGCTACGCTTATCCACGGCGAAAAACTATAAAATTCCGCTAAGAACATACATTATTCCAAAACCGCGAAACAGGCTTTAGTCTGACGGTAATAACTCCAGACATAAGGCAAAGGAAAAATAAAAGCACAAAGAAGAAACCAACCTGCAAAACTTCCCTTTAATTTTCTGAGCCTGAGTGTTTTGCCCGTCATATCCTGCTGTGACTGTGATAAAAGTTGCCTGAAATTTATATATTCACCTTTGATAAATCGGTATCTTACAAGGAAAAGTGTGTCGTTTACCTGCAAGAAAGCAAAACAGCCTGCCAGCAGAAACACAAGGGAGAACACCGCAAAAACACTGCATACCAAAGCTGAAAACTCTCGAGCGCAAAGACTGACAAAAACACCTGTACAAATTATAAAGGGCACGAGTAAAACTGTTAGTAAAAAAGTTTTATAAAAGGTTAATTTCATCAGAAACACTCCAAAAGGAACTACTCTCTTTGGAGCAAAATAATAAAAAATGTCTCCTGCCCCTGCAACAGTGTTTTCTGCCCTCTTGAGCATAAATCTGTCGGTACCGTAAGAAAGGCAACTGAATATAAACACTGAAGCAAACAGAAGCACCGATGATATTGCAAGTGTTATTGTTTTTTCCTGCCCCGTCTCAGCAAGCAACGGTTTGACCACTGAAACATATACCATAGGCATTAAGTTAATTGAAATAACAATCAGCAGCAGTACCAGAAAAGTCATTGTCAGAATAGCACTGCACTCCCCCTGCTTTTGTCTGCCTTTAAGTCTGATTTCGTATATCATAGAATCACCCTTAAAAGTTTTGGCCTGAAAGGCAATTTTATGCAAAAAAATCAGCAGGCAAATGACCTGCTGATAAACTTTTATATTGTAGCACTGCTTGTATATGATGTATTATACTGTGTGCCTGATTTTGAAACCAGGAAACCTTCCGGTATGGTATAGGTGATCGTAGTGCCTGCAGTCACACTGTGAGCTGAAAGGTCAATAACAATTTCCTGCATACCGTCGCTGTTTTTTGCAGCTGTAACACTGCAGGCAACTTTACTTGCTGCAGATACGCCGTCAATTTTAATATTGATATTTACGGTGTTTGCTTTGATATCTGAACTCCAACCGCTTGTACTTACACCAAGATAGAGCTTGCCGTTTGAAGCGTTATACCCCTCTGAATCAATAATAAGAGCTGTCGGGAACTTTTCAACCTTAGTAGTGGTAGTTGTTGTTTTTGTGGTTGAAGATGTTGATGAAGTAGAAGACAACAAGGGGTTGCCGGTGCTTTCAGTCGGATTGGTACTCGGCGGTAGCGATGAGCCTGTAGTGCCGATGATATTTACCGGGGGCACATCAATTGGTTCGGTAGGCACTATGATAGAGCTGAAATCCGCAGTTGTGGTTTCAAATCTTGTTGTTTCCTGCCAGGGTGCAGTCTTATCGGTACCCGTAGTCAGCACATAAGTAACAGGCTGTGGCTTCGTTGATTCAGTTGTAGAAACATTACCTGTTGAAATAGGTGGATCAGTAACTTCAGGTTTGTCACCATCACAAGCCGTAAATAACGTTACAACTGTAGCTAAAGCCAAAAACACAGCAACTATTTTACGCAACAATATCGCCTCCCATAATTAATCTATTGTATTATACTACAAAAGCCCCTGCAAGTCAAATGAAGAATTGTTAATTTACAGAAGATTAAAATTTTCTATTATATATCTTGCAGAATTGACTTTAATCTCCTTTAAAATACCATTTTCGTTTAAAGTTTTGTCAAAATTCTCAATAGTCTTTTTACTGAAGGACACACTTTCGTCGTCTTTATTATACATTTTTGCTATAGAAGCAAGTTCATCAGCAAAGCTGTTCATACCGATTTCTTTAACTGCATCTAAAATTATATCAGTGAGAATTTCACCGTTCTGGCTAAAGAATATTTCCGCACTTTCGTCCTGGACAAAAACATCAAGAACATATATATACTGTTTGATTTTCGGCAGAGTACGGAAATAGCCCTCCATATCATCACTTTTCTGCATTTCGACCTGGCTGAGCAGGGCAAAGCCCTCCAAGATTTCTTCTTCACTGCAGTTCGCCAGCTCTTCGGCAGTGATGTTTCTGTATTTATTCTTGAGATTGGTCAAATATTCCAGCTGTTTTTTCTGTTCGTTGACAGTATTAAAATGTGAACTATACGCCTTAGCTGCCCTGTTTAAAACTATGACAAACACCACAAGCACCACAAAGAAAACACCGATTAAATATCCGTATTCCGAGAACCATTCACTCATTTATTCTTCCTCCTGTAAGGCTTTATAGATATCGCCTTTTTTAATACCTGTCTGCTTTGCCGCAGTTTTTGCAGCCATACTGATACCCATTCCCTCTGCAATATAAACCTTAGCCAAAGATATTGCATCCTCGAGAGTCGCTTCATCTTCCTGAGTTTCGGGTTTACCTGAAATTATCAGCACAATTTCGCCTTTAAGCTTGTCTTCGGCATATTTTTCAGCCGCACTTTCAAGGTCAGTACGGATAACTTCTTCGTGAATTTTTGTTATTTCACGTACTATTGCAAGCTCACGGTTGCCGAGAGTCTCGTACAAATCTTTAAGTGTTGCACTGAGTTTGTGAGGAGCTTCGTAAAAGACCATAGTGCGTTTTTCGTCTTTGATAGACTCTAAGTGTTCGCGGCGCGAAACCTTATTCATACTCAGAAAGCCCTCGAATGTAAATCTACCCACACTCATACCTGAGAGTGCAACCGCTGTAGCAAAAGCTGTGGGACCCGGCACACTCTGAACCTGAATTCCGTTTTCGTGGCAAAGACGCACCAAATCTTCTCCCGGGTCTGAAACAGCAGGCATACCCGCATCCGTTACAAGAGCGCAAGACTCCCCTGCTAAGATTTTGCCAACGATAACCTCGCCTTTTTCGCGTCGGTTATGTTCGAAATAGCTTATCATTGATTTTTTAATATCAAAATGATTGAGCAGCTTCAGTGTAACTCTTGTGTCTTCCGCAGCGATAAAATCTACTGTCGCTAAAGTTTCTACGGCTCTCGGTGACATATCACCAAGATTTCCGATGGGAGTGCCGACTATATATAATATTCCTGCCATTGCTTACCTCCTGATTAATTAAAATGAAAACCCGGATAAATATAAAAGTGTATACCTTCTAATCTTAGAATATAAATGAAATTTGATCTTTGCGGCAGGCGGCTCCATTTTAATCGCACAGCGATTAAACGGCTACGTCATAGCCGACCCGAACGCAGTT
>JAZQZO010000146.1:0-3081 GCA_045634065.1 Acutalibacteraceae bacterium | reverse complement strand
ATAATCATAAGAATTTAAAATCGAATTATAATTTTCAAATGAAAAGTTCTCTAACAATTGTTCAACACTATATACCTTTTGGTCAATAGTTGAATACCACCACCAAAACTCATATTCTCTTTCCTCTTCACTATCCCAAATTCCGTAAAACTTAATTTCATTAATATCAAGCAATTTAATCTCCCCAATCAATATGATAGTTTCGCACCAAACCATATATGAAAATGTTTTTCATAATCATCACCACTATTGAAGACAGGGGACGGTTCTATGTCTTTGCTTCTAACCGTCAACCTGTTGCTTTCAAACATATGTTACCACCTTATTTTTTGCTTGTCAAGAAAACATTATGATATGAAAAAACTAAAAGCTCCCTCGCCGAGGGAGCTTAACTTATTTTTGCTTTTCATCCGAAGACAGAGAACTGTCCCCTGTATTCTTTTATTTATCAAGTGACTTCATTGTGGGGAAATGAGGAATGGGGTATTTTTAACTTCCCATAACTTTTCATAACTTCGCAAAGCCTCTGTTTTAGCGGGTTTTTGAAGAGTTATAAGAATTTATCTTTTTATAACTTCTCATAACTTGATGGCAATTTGGGGTATTTTTGGGGTAAAACGGGGTATGGGTTTATGCCTGTTTTTTACGGGTATCTCCCCTGCTCGGTTTTGATTATTATAGCATGTTTTCTTACAATTTGCAAGCAAGGAGATTATTCAGCGCAAACATCTTATTCGTGTGCTTGTGATGAGTTATTCGCTTTAAGTTTACCGAGAATTTCAGCCTTGCTGCTTTGTTTCTTCTTAAGGTTGCTCAAAATAGAATCAACATTCTCTGTTGTAGTAACTCCGGGATAATCCTGCTGAAACTCAAGTAGAGTTTCTTTTGATTTTTTCTCCTCATCTGAAACAGTTTTATAAAGTTGTTCAAAGTTGCCGTTTTCCATTATGTCTTCAATAAAATCTCTTGAATCAGATGTCAACTTATCCCAACCTCCATAAAGATTTGTTACAGCTGTTTTGATCATTTCCAATGTAATTGCCTTGTCTTGCTTTTCGTGTTCAGCAAGAATGCCGACAATATCAGACAAATCGTTTTTATACTTTCTGCCCGCCATAAGCTTCATTGCAATAAGGTATTCAGCTGAAACAGTACGAACCTGCAAAACATTTGAAAACTCTTTATAGTACACTGAATAGTCTGACAGTTTGGGTGTATAAGAAGATGTTTTCATAAAATCTGCATTCAACCATCCGTTAGGAAGATTAAACTTATCGCCTACTTTATTTATAGCATCCTTCATTGAAGAAGCCGCTTTGATAACAGCATCTACATCTGTTGTCATTTCACGAAAACCGTAGTTAGCAAGAATCGCTGCACCACCGATTAGAATAATTTCAGTTGGCATTCCCTTGCCAACTAATTTTCTGTATTCCTTACCAAGCTCTTTTAAATATAAATCAAGATTTTCTTTATTAAAAGTTTTCTGATTATCAGTAGACATTTCTGACCTCACTTTCTATGATGTTAAATCTTAAAAATTCAGGTATAGCTTCATTCAAAGCTTTATTTCTTATCTTGTTATCTTTTGAAACAATTGACACAGCAACTATACTTGAAGGATACAGCGTTTCAGCAAGTTTTTTCTTTCTCAAGTCATTATACTCTTCACAATAAGGCACATCATTAACTCTGCTGATATAGTCAAGCATTGCAAGAAGATAAAAACATTCCGCATACCATTGGCGATTATAATAATCAAATATTTCATTGCTTTCAAGTGTATCAATGATGAAATCAATATCACCGAGTTCTTTAAGCTTGTGACAAACATTGCTTTTAAAAAGTTCAAAGCTCGTACGTTTGACAAAGCACGGTTCAAGGAGTTCTTCCATAGTAACACCTAAAACCTTCGATAACTTATACACAGTTTCCGCACTGCATTTTTTCAGTTCAGCCTTACCTGAAAGTATATCGGTAAGAGTAGTATAGGGAATATCACTGTTTTTTGACAAACGGTATCGGGAAATATTTTTGCTTTCCATTATCTGATTAAGCATCATTGCTATCACCTGCCTTCACTATTATTATATCGGTCAACCGTGATAATGTCAATAAAAATTTCTATAATATTTTTACCATTTATAGAATCAAATGCACCATTAGAAATAATTGTTAAAATAAAGCAGATACTTTGCAAGAGTCGGATATTTTGATTTTTTCACCTCAACCCCACTTGCTTTGCGGCAACTTAAGAAGAATTTTCTGCTGAAAGGTGCAAATAATTATAAGAAAAAACATTGAAAAAGGTGCAAATAACTCCGATAAAAACCTGCTAAAAGGTGCAATAAACTATTAAATTAACTTGCAAATCGGTGCAAGTTATGCTATGATACACATATAATAAGATACAGGAGGTACAGTTATGGAACGAATTGCATTGCAGAATCTTATAGACTGGAATAACAATAAACGAAAAAAGCCTCTTATTGTATGGGGTGCAAGGCAGGTCGGTAAAACGCATCTTATAAAAGAGATTTTTGCCAAAACTTATTATAAAGGCAACTACATTTATATTGACTGTAAAATAGAAGATGAAATCAGAGAGTTCTGTTCCGGCACTGCCAATGCACAGAAAATAATTGAGTATATTTCCTTGCTCAAAGGCAAACAGATAAACGAGAAGACTCTTCTGATTTTTGACGAGGTGCAGAAATGTCCCAATATCATATCGTCTCTGAAATACTTCTGTCAGGATTTCAGAGAAATTCCTGTTATTGCAACGGGTTCAATGGTACGAATAAAGCTTCAGCGTGAAACTAAAAAAAGAGGTTCAAGAGAAAACGATAAGTTTCTTTTCCCTGTCGGCAAAATAAATCAGATGACCGTATATCCTATGACCTTTGACGAATTTTTGATGAACAGTAACGAAGTCCTTTACAATACGGTAAAAAAGGCATATGAAAACAAAACTGCACTCGACGGTAAAATTCTCGAACTGGCTATGGAGCAGGTTTATAAATATCTGCTTATAGGTGGCATGCCCGAAGCTGTTGATGCGTATATCGACGATAATGATAT
>JAZQZO010000145.1:0-6001 GCA_045634065.1 Acutalibacteraceae bacterium | reverse complement strand
ATACCGTTTCTTTCTACATAGATGTACTTGCTCATTTTGGGGTTCCATCTTCTTGTCTGATGGCCAAAGTGAACGCCAGCTTCGAGGAGCTGTTTCATTGATACTACTGACATTGTAATATCCTCCCTTTTTTCGTTTTTTAACCGCCGCAGGTTCTAAAGTGTGCCACACTTCTTATGAAGTGCAAACGGGCGCACCAATCCCCATACGTGAGTTATCGCGAAAGATTATAGCACAGCACGTGCTTTAAGTCAAGAGTTTTATTCTATATTTTTAATATTTTTTAGGTGTTTTGACAGTTTGCGGTAAAGGTGGGTGCGGCTCCATAAATCGCCAAAGGCGATTTTCAGCGACGAAGTCGCTGAACCGAAGCCTTCGGCTTCGGAATGGAGCCGCTACCGCAGATTAACCTTTACTCCTGAGTCTTTCCTGCAACTCAAAAATTCTGTTTCGTCTTTCATCTTCACTTTCCACATCGGCAGAGTACCCAAAACCGTCAAAGAGAAGAACACTCCCCTCTTTTATTTCGAAGCCGATTTCATCAAGTGAAATTTCGGTGTGACTTCTATCTTCTTTTTCAAGCACTGCAATATCACCGACTATGCGGTCGACTATAAGCTTTTCCATCACTTTTTCTCCTTAAGCATCTTTATTATAATAAGGCAAATTGCGATTAAAATTATAAAGGGTACACTTGAAAAGAATGCGACATAAACCGGAGCACTTGCACCCTGATGAGCAATTGAACATTCCATATAAGCATAGTTATAACCAACAACTGCAGTCATAGCACCGAATAGAATGATTGTGAGAGCTTCTAAGATTTTTCTGATGAGTGCTTTATTCATAAAATCACCTCAGTTATTATTCAACGAGACTATAACCGTCAGCTGTGACCTTGAAAACTATATCGCCCATTTCGTCGGTGCGAAGACAAGTCATATTTTTTTCTGCTATATAGTCGAGGGCTTCTTTGTGAGGATGACCATAGCTGTTGTCCTCACCGCAGGAAATAACTGCAACATCAGCATTTACTACATCCAGGAAAGGCTCATAAATCGATGTACTTGAACCGTGGTGACCGAGAGCTACAATATCAGCACTCATATCATATATTTTATTATCATATATACTTCTGAGCTCATCTTTTTCAGCATCAGCGAGAACAGCAAAAGTTGTATCAACAGCTTCAATATAGCAAATAATTGACATATTGTTGAGATTATCGTCCTGTTCAACAGGAGCAATAGCGTGAACCATAATATCATCGTTAAAGTTAAAATGATATCCCTTATCAAAGATAAACTCGGCATTAATATCATTTTCAAAAACAGCAGTAAGTAAATCTTCATATACACGGGTAGTTGGTGTATTGAACTCCTCTAGCTCGGGCATTATGATTCTGTCAACCGTAAAAGCATACAACACATCATCAAGTCCACCTATATGATCAGAGTGCGGATGTGAAGCTACTACATGTTCGAGAGAGGTTATACCTACATCATTGAGATAATCAACTACAACCTGACCGTAATCTTTTTCACCTGCGTCGATGAGTATGCCTGTTGTACCCTGCTGAATAAGAGTTGAACTACCCTGCCCTACATCTATAAAATGTACATAAACAGCATCGCCTTTGGAAAACTCACTGACATCGACATTTTCTGTTATAACACCTTTGGCTTCATAAGCAAAGAACGCAAGGACAATTGCAATAATAATGCCTATTAACTTTTTAGTTTGTCTCTTATTTTTTCTTGCCATAGTTCTTACCTCTGTATCTTCTGTTGTCGGCGGGTTTAGACTTGCCGTAAGGTGCTTTTTTATGTGCGTCCTCACCCTTGACAAGACATTTTTCACCTGTACCTATGAGATCGTACCTACCGACTTTTTTAAGAGCTTTGACAATAACATCTTTATTGGCAGGATTATAATATTGCAATAGTGCTCTCTGCATTGCCTTTTCCTCGGGAGTTTTTGCCACATAGACCTCTTTCATTGTGTAAGGATCAAGCTCTGTGTAAAACATACAAGTTGATATGGTACCGGGTGTCGGATAGAAATCCTGAACCTGTTCGGGTCTGATTTTTCTTTTTTTGAGGAAAAGTGCAAGTTCAATTGCATCCTCAATTCGGGAGCCAGGATGCGATGACATAAGATAAGGCACAAGATACTGCTCTTTGCCAACAGACTTGCTGAGCTCAAAATAGCGCTGTGAGAAACGCACATAAGTGTCGATATAGGGTTTACCCATTTTTTCAAGCACCATTGCACTGCAGTGTTCGGGAGCGACTTTAAGCTGACCGCTGACGTGATAACGGATAAGCTCTTTGAAAAAAGTTTCGTCTGTATCTTTTAGCATATAGTCATATCTGATACCCGAACGGATAAAGACTTTCTTTATGCCTTTGATTTTTCTCATATCTCGGAGAATATCGATATATTCGCTGTGGTCCGCCTTGAGATTAGGGCAAACTTTAGGCGCAAGACAATGTTTGCCTTTGCAAAGACCTAGACTCTTCTGTTTTTCACAAGATGGTTGACGGAAATTTGCAGTAGGGCCGCCGACGTCGTGGATATAGCCTTTGAAATCAGGCATTTTTGTAAGAAGTTCAGCTTCTTTGAGCACTGACTCTTTACTGCGACAGGAGACATATCTGCCTTGATGAAAAGCAATAGAACAGAAGTTGCAACCGCCGAAACATCCACGGTTGTGAGTGATTGAAAACTTAACCTCTTCTATGCCCGGTACACCACCGTCTTTTTCATAGGATGGGTGATAGTTTCTCTCATAGGGCAATGCGTAGATTTCATCAAGCTCTGCTGTCGTGAGAGGCGGCATAGGAGGATTCTGCACAAGCATCTTATTGCCGTGGCGCTGTTTTACTATTTTACCTCTTATGTGATCTTGCTCATCTTGCTGAATTCTACAGGAAATTGCATATTCTTTTTTGCTTTTAACAACATTATCGTATGAGGGACATTCTGCACCGGTAAGGGGTGTTTCCGTTACATCGCAGACATAGCAAGTACCTTTTACGTCGCGGATTGTGCTGATGTCATCACCCATTCGAAGCCTCTCGGCAATTTCAACAATGCTCTTTTCACCCATACCAAATGAAAGAATATCAGCCTGAGAGTCAAATAAAATCGAGCGACGAATTTTATCATCCCAATAATCATAGTGAGCAAACCTGCGAAGTGATGCCTCAAGACCACCGATAATTATAGGTACATTGCCATAAGCTTCACGAATGCGATTTGAATAAACAATAACTGCTCTGTCAGGTCTTGCGCCTGCTCTGCCACCGGGAGTATAAGCATCTTCACTGCGTTTCTTTTTAGCGGCTGTATAGTGAGCAACCATAGAATCGATATTGCCCGAAGTAACAAGGAAACCCAGCCTCGGTCTGCCGTATTCTTTAAATGCTTCAGCAGAGTGCCAATCCGGCTGTGAAATAATACCGACAGTGAAGCCGTTATATTCAAGGACTCTTGATATGATAGCAGGACCAAAAGACGGATGATCAACATAGGCGTCACCTATGACATAGACAAAGTCCACTTCGTCCCAACCTCTTTCAAGTGCATCGTTTTTATTGATAGGTAGAAAATTACTCATAATAAACCTTTATTAGGGCAGAGAAAACTCCCTGCCCTATTCCTTTTTCTTAGTCTGAGAAGATGTCGTATTCTTCACTTGAAGTTTCGGGCTCGTTGCCTGCAGCTTTCATTTCAAGATACTGTGCTCTCGACACTAGTACCTTTCTAGGCTTGTTGCCTTCGGCAGCACTTACAAAACCGAGTTCTTCAAGCTGGTCCATAATTCTGCCTGCTCTTGCATAGCCGACACCTAATTTTCTCTGAATAGCTGTAGTTGAAGCTATATCTGCAAGAGTTATTAAGTCCATAGCATCCTCAATAAGAGCGTCATAATTTCCGCCCTCTTCACCGACACTTGCCCCGCCTGACTTCTTCTTTCCCGAATTATCAGCGGTAGCGTTTCTTTCGATTTCACTCATTATGTCATCGTCGTACTCAGCGTTTTCCTGAGCCTTGATGAAAGTGACAATTCTTTCAATTTCTTCATCAGATAGATATGCACCCTGAATACGCACAGGCTTTGTGATACCGACAGGGCTAAAGAGCATATCACCGTTACCGAGAAGATTTTCAGCACCGATGCAGTCAAGAATAGTTCTTGAGTCAACCTGAGATGAAACTGAAAGTGAAAGTCTTGAGGGAATATTAGCCTTGATGACACCGGTGATAACGTCAACTGAAGGACGCTGAGTAGCAACAACCAGGTGCATACCTGCGGCTCTTGCTTTCTGTGCAAGACGGCAGATTGAATCTTCAACCTCTTTAGGTGACACCATCATAAGGTCATTAAGCTCGTCGATGAATATGACAATCTGTGGCATAGGCTCAATTTCGGGATGAGACTGAACATATTTATTGAAGCCACCGATATCTCTTACACCTGCATTTGAGAAGGCCTTGTAACGGTTATCCATTTCGCTGACAGCCCAGGCAAGTGAACCTGCGGCTTTTCTTGCATCGGTGATAACAGGAACGAGCAGATGGGGAATTCCGTTATAAACTGTAAACTCAACCTGCTTGGGGTCAATCATAAGAAGCTTGACCTGTGAGGGAGTAGCATTATAGAGAATGCTTGTAATCATACAGTTAAGGCAGACAGATTTACCTGAGCCGGTTGTACCTGCGATAAGAAGGTGAGGCATCTTAGATAAGTCTGCACAGTTTACATTACCTGTGATATCTTTACCGAGGGCAACTGTGAGAAGTTTGCCTGCGTGCTTTTTGTACTCTGCCGAAGAAATAATCTCACGAAGTGTAACTGTAGAACGGTTGCGGTTCGGCACCTCGATGCCGACTGCAGATTTATTGGGAATAGGCGCTTCAATACGCACACCCGATGATGCAAGACCAAGAGCGATGTCGTCAGCGAGGTTGGTAATTTTGCTGATTTTAACACCGGGTGCAGGTGAAAGCTCATATCTTGTAACAGACGGACCTCTGCTGATGCCGACAAGTTTAGTCTCAACACCAAAGGAAGAAAGAACTTCAACCAATTTTTTTGAGGTTGTCTGCATTTCATTTGCAAAGCCTTCACTTGACGAAAACTCAGGCTGATTAAGACATTCAATAGGCGGAAGCACATAATCGCGCTTTTTCTTTTCCTGCTTATAGTTTTCCACATCATCGATATTTTTCTTGAGACTTTCGTCAGCTTCTGCTACAGCTTTTCTTACAATATCTTCTTCGCTGTCAGCTATTTCAGCCTTAACTTCCTTTTCGGCAGGTTTAACAGTTTCAGTTACTACAGACTGCTTTTTAGGAGCTTCAGAACTTATAAATGAACTGCCTGCTTCTGCCGGCGGGTTATTTTTCTTTGGCATACGAGGCTTTGGCGCGTCCCCAGAAATGAAGTCAAAGGAGCTTAGCTTGATTGTCGATGAACTGTCGCTGTTAATCGGAGTTTTTTCATCATAGGAGAAAACCTTATCTTCAGGGAAGAAGCGACGAACTTCTCGCAGAGGAATGCCTGTTTCTCTATCAATGTTATCGGGCATATCAAGCTCTATTTCGGTACTGTTGAAGTCGAATGTTTCACTCTGTGGTTCGGGCTGAATGCTCTCGGCTTCGCGTTTTTCAATTTCAAGCAACGCAGCTTTTTCAGATTTAATGCGCTGTCTTTCTTCTTTTCTGATTTTTATATTTTCGGCTGATTCATCGATTTTCTGCTTGCCGCCATTGATGGCGCCTGAAACACTGTCGCCGATTGAGTCAGCTTCAATGCCGAGGTGGAAGAAGAGCGAAACGGCAAACATAGCAAGAACAATTACAAATGCGCCACCTTTGCCGAACCCAAAGAGAGGTCCGCCGCCGAATATTGCTCCAAGGATGCCACCTGTGAAACTAAGCTCACCCTGTCCAAAATCCCAGGCTTTGACAGCGGTTTCTTTAAGCTGTTCTG
>JAZQZO010000144.1:0-6470 GCA_045634065.1 Acutalibacteraceae bacterium | reverse complement strand
TTCATATAAACGATAATAAGCGAATTATCAGAGCTCTTGAAGTTTATTACTCAACAGGCAAGACTATCAGTGAGCAGGACGAGGCGTCGCACCTTAATGAAAGCAAATACAGATGGTGCTTAATTGGTCTGAAAGCTCAGGACAGGCAATATCTTTATGACAGAATCAATCTGCGCGTAGATAAAATGCTTGAAGAAGGACTTATCGAAGAAACCGAAAAATTTTTCGAAAGTGAGGTTTCTTCAACTGCGGCTCAGGCTATCGGATATAAAGAGCTTAAGCCATACATTGATTCTCTTGTCACTCTTGAAGAGGCTGTAGAAAAGCTTAAAATGGAAAGTCGCAGATATGCCAAGAGGCAGTTAACCTGGTTCAGACGAAACACAGATATTCATTGGTTGGATATTGACACCTTAACAAGCGAGGAACTTATAGGTAAGGCTTGTGAAATAATAAACAATGAAAGGTAATTTGGTATGAAGCTTAATAAAGATGCAAAAATAGCAATATCACTTGTGGCTGCATTTTTTCTGATGGTGGCTTTGTACGCTGCCGACGCAGTTTACAGCAGCTACACGGGTAAGCTTGAAACCGAATATATACTTCCCTATAATGAGACTCAGACAGTTAGTGTAAACGGCTTTGCTGTCAGAGATGAGAATATCAGTGTATCGGGTAAAAATACATCAATATTTTACAAAGACGATTCATTAGTTTATGTTCCTGTAATATCTGACAGTGAAAATATCGGTAAAAACGGAGTAATTGCGTTAGGTTTTGCTGATGAAAGTCAGGCCGATGCATATATTAGTGCCGTGGAATTAGAAAAAAAACTGGATAAAATTAAAGAGAATGCCAATAAGCAGGGACTTAATCACAGCAATGTACTTTTTCTTAATTCACAGATAAGTGTAGGCGTTTCAAACTATATTAAAGCTCTGTCCAAGAGCGATTTATCTGATATTGAATCATACATTGAAAGTGTATCTTCTAATATAACATCAAAGCAAAATGCAATCGGTGAAGAAATTGACTATGATATGGTAATTGCCGATTATACAAAGCAGATAAAAAATCTGAAATCCTCTTATAAAATCAAAAAGCAGATTACTTCTCCTTATGCAGGTTATTTTGTCAGCAGTGTTGACGGATACGAGTCCGCTGTAAATTATAATGATATCAGCAACAAGAAAGTTATAAACGGAGACGGTAACAAATATTCATCTCTTGACCCTGCCGCAACAGACGGGGCATACGGCAAACTTATAGCTCAGCATACCTGGTATTATGTTTTTGATATAAAAGCATCAGATGCTTCGGTTATACGAACCGATTATTGGGTCAGTGTAGCATTCAATGACTTAGGAATTTCAGATATAGATATGCTGGTTTATGATGTTTCCGAGGAAAAAGAAGGAATAATCACCGTAACTCTCAAATGCACTGCAATGAATGAGGACCTTGCCAAAATCCGAAAAGATACAGCGACTATTACAGTTAAGAAATATAAGGGTTATAAAATTAACAATGACGCTATAACTGAAAATGAAGACGGTGTCCTCGGTGTTTATGCTGTTGTCGGCAACATTATGAAGTTTTCTCCCATTGAAATATTGTACTATTCCGATGATTATGTGGTTGCTGATGGTTTAAAAATGCTAAGAGACGAAGATGACTCTTCGTCAGGGTACTATCATAAACTCAAACAGTATGATAAAATTATTGTGAAAGGAAGAAATCTCGAAGATGGAAATATTGTCTCTTGAAGAAAGATTTAAAAATATAGAGCACAACATCGGTGTTATTAAATCCAAAATTGCCGCTGCGGCCATTGAATCAGGCAGAAAGCCCGAAGATGTAAAACTTATGGCTGTAACTAAAACGGTGGAACCTGTTTTTATAAATCACGCAATCGAGTGCGGTATCGACCTCATCGGTGAAAATAAAGTGCAGGAATTTCTCGGAAAGAAACCATATCTTAAACTTGATAGCTGCAAGGCTCACCTGATCGGTCATCTTCAGACAAATAAGGTTAAGCAGATTCTCGGCGAAGTTGATATGATTCAATCTGTTGATAGCGTGAAACTTGCCAAAGAAATTTCAAAACGAAGTCAGGCTCTCGGAATTACAACAGAATGTCTTATAGAAGTAAATATCGGTGACGAGGAAAGCAAAACCGGTCTTGATATGAATTATCTGTATGAAACACTTTCTGATATTTCTGTTTTACCAAATATAAAAGTCAAGGGACTAATGACCATTCCGCCTATTTGTGACGATGAAGCAGAACTGGATAAATATTTTTCAAAAATGAAGGAAATATTTATTGACATAAAGAGTAAAAAGTTAGATAATATAGATATGTGTATACTCTCAATGGGAATGTCAGGGGATTATGAAGCTGCTGTGAGAAACGGTTCTGATCTGGTCAGAGTAGGTTCGGCAATTTTTGGTCCCAGAATATATTAATAAAATTAGGAGATTAAAGTTATGGATATTAAAAACATATTCGGAAAAGTTCAGGAATTCAGAAATTCAAGAGCTGATGATGAAGATATTCTTGACAGTGCTGTAAGTAGTGACGACTATGAGGATGCAGTTGAACCCAGAAAGTTTGCAGCCGGAATCTTTGACGATGAAGACGATACCCCTGTAACACCTCTTTCATCATTCAACTACTCACCGACTGCTGCTCTTCCTGATTTCGGCAGTGACAACAGTAACTTTGTACCCTTAAAAGGTTTTGATGAAGCACCTTCGAATCCTGCACCTGCAACAAATATTTATGATATGAACTCAACAAAGAGCCGTTCCGGTTCAAAATTCAAACTCACATTCATATCTTTACACGATATTTATGATGCTAAAAATGTTGCAAATCTTATGATGGACAGAAACACTATTGTAGTAGTTAACCTTTCGCTTTTATCAGAAGATCAGAGTAAGCGTGCTATGGACTTCCTTGACGGTGCTAAGTATGTTACAAAGAGCGTTTTTGCACGTTTTACCGAAAGTATCTGTGTGTTTATTCCGTCAGATATTGAGCTTCACGGCGACTTCTATAACCAGGTCGAATTATAAATTCCTACAGATAGGGGATAGTTTAAATGTTTAATAATAAATCTACTTTTTCATCTGCAGGCAAAAACAGATATTATGCCACAGAAGTTGATGAATATGTAAGAAAATCAACAGAAGATTATGAAAGACTTCTGAAGAATTTCAAGGCTCTTGAGAAAAAGCTTAAAGCAATTGGTCCTGCAATAGAAGAATATAATAACAGCAAAAATACTGTTTTTGCTGCAATTGTCAGAGCTGAAAGTTATATGGAGTCAATGGCTGCTCAGGCTAATGAGAGTTCTGCTGAAATAATAAAAAAAGCAAGCGAAGAAGCTGAAAATATTTTACTTACTAAAAAAGCAGAAGCCGAGGCATATTATTTCAATCTCACTCACGAAGCTGATGAAAAAATTATCAAGCTCAACGAAGAAATTGAAACTCTTGAAATGAGATCAGAAGAACTCAGTCAGAAATATCTCAGTGACACAAGAGAAAAAGCAAAAGAAATTATAGATAATGCAAAAACAAAGGCCGCTGAAATTGTGGCAGCTGCTTATCACGATGCTAAAGATGCAAGAGAGCAGAGTGAAGCAATTATCGCATCAACTACAGCAGAACTCGGCAGACTTAAGTCAGAAATAGCTAAGTATAAAAACGAAATTATAAATGTAGTTGCAACAATTAAACCTGCTGTTGATTCCATCAGCGATGATGCAGAATTCAATTTTATACCCACAACAATTGAAGTTGACACTGACAAACTTGCTGAAGCTCTTCCGGAATTTGATTTTTCTGTAGATTTCAGCGATCTTGAGAAATCACCATACCCCGATTTTTATGAAGATATCAGCTCTGTATCTTCACCTGAATATTACGGTGAAGGTGAAGAAGCTAAGAAAGAGGCTGAACCATTGTTTGATCATACAATGATACTTGAGGATCTGGGAAGTGCCATTTTTGATGCCGGTGACCTTGATGACAGCTCTATAGATTTCAGCTATCAGCCTGATTTTGACGGATATTTCGACGACGATATTACCACAGACTAATTCCTTAAAGAAGTGATGCCCTTGAATAAATATAAGATTTCCAAGACAAAAATTAAAGTATATTCTATATTTGCAATTGTAAGTCTCGTTTTGAGTGATCAGATTATCAAATATTTTGTTGATCTGTACCTTAAACCGGTCGGCAGTGTACCTGTAGTAAAAAATATTCTGCAGTTTTCTTATTATGAGAATGACGGAGCGATGATGGGTATGATGAGCGGCAAAACAGTCACTATGACGTTGCTTGCTATAATTTGTTTGCTTGTTATTACCTTTGTTATCTTCTCGGGAAAAATAAGATTCGGTGTAGATTATTGCTGTGTTGTACTGATGATGTCGGGTGGTCTTGGTAACATAATCGACAGGATTTTCAGGGGATATGTTATTGATTATATAGAAGTCTTATTCATTGATTTTTATATTTTTAATTTCGCTGACTGTCTTGTAACCTGTGCGGCAGTTATATTGATATTGAACCAAATTTACGAAATTATTAAGGAAAACAAAGCTAAGAAAGTGAAGGCAACAGATGATTAATGCACATATAATCAGAGTTGATGATGACAGTGTAGGACTCAGAATTGATAAGGTTATCTGTCAGGCAATTGACGGTATGAGCCGTTCAGCGGTACAGAAAATTATCGACGACGGAAATGTCAGTGTTGGTGAAATAATCATCTCAAAAAATTACAAAGCACGAATCGGCGATATTGTAAAAGTTGTTATCCCCGAGGCTAAAGAACTTGAAGTTACGGCTGAAGATATTCCTCTTGATATCAGGTACGAGGACAGTGACCTGCTTGTTGTAAATAAGCCTAAGGGGATGGTTGTTCACCCTGCTGCAGGTAATTATGACGGTACCTTGGTAAATGCTCTAATGCATCATTGCAAAGGCAGCTTGTCCGGTATCAACGGAGTTATCAGACCGGGTATAGTTCATCGCATAGATAAAGATACAAGCGGACTTCTTATTGTTGCCAAGAATGATTTTGCTCACATAAACCTTGCAGAACAGATAAAAGTTCATTCGTTTACAAGAGAGTATCAGAGTGTTGTTTACGGTAAGTTCAAAAACGAAAGCGGCATAGTCGATGCACCTATCGGAAGACATCCTGTTGACAGAAAAAAGATGGCTGTTACTCCGAAAAATTCAAAAAATGCCGTTACACATTATAAGGTAATAAATGAGTATGACGGTTTTACCCATTTGGGGTTGCGTCTTGAAACAGGTCGCACTCATCAGATAAGAGTACATATGGCTTATATAGGCCATCCCGTTGCCGGCGACCCGGTGTACGGACCAAAAAAAGTAATTGAATCGCTCTCGGGTCAATGCTTACACGCAGGTTTAATCGGCTTTAAGCACCCGAGAACAAACGAATATATTGAAATTAAAAGCGAATTGCCTGAGTACTTCACTCAATTCCTGAGGAGGATAGATAAAAATGGCAGATAATAAAAAACTCGATTTATCAGATTGGCTTCTTGCCAGTGATATTGACGGTACTCTCAACAACAAGGCAAGAAATCTTGTTATGAGAAACTATGATATGATTCACAGATTCATAAATGACCACGGTGGTAATTTTACTCTTGCTTCAGGCAGAAGCCCTGAATCAATGAGAAAGCATTTTAAGAGACTTGATATTCCTGATGGTAAAGCTATCGTTTTAAACGGTGCAGGAATTTACGATTTTGCTGAAGAAAAAATGGTATGGCATAGTCCGATGAATGAGCATTGTATTGATATGGTAAGACAGAGTGTCAAGAAGTTTCCGACTCTTGCTTTCCAGGTTATTACTGATAAGTGCGTATACTTATTCAGACCCACCCCCTCTGCGCGTATTCTTGCCATTAACGCTCAGTTGCCGATAAAATATTATTATGACTTTGAGTCAATTCCTAAGGAAAACTGGTATAAAGTTATTTATACTGCGATTCCGCCTGCGATTACACAGGTTAAAAAGTTTATTGAAAAACTTTCAAATACAAAAGAAAACCTAATGCTTTCTTCAGCCTGGAGCTATGAAATAGTTAACGAAGATACAAATAAAGGTGTTGCAGTGCTTAAGCTTGCAGATATTTTAGGTGTAGATCACGGTAAAACTGCTGCCATCGGTGACTATTTCAACGACTATGAAATGCTCAAGAAGGTTGCGCTTCCTGCTTGTTGCGGACAGGCACCAAAAGGTATGAAGGAGATTGCTAAGTTTGTTGCGTGCCACTGTAATAATGGTGCAGTTGCAGACTTAATTGAATACATTATAAAATACCATAGTAATTTTTAAGGAGGATTAATATGGAAGACATTAAGAAATTGCAGCTTAAAAAGACTGCAATAGAAGTAAGAAAAGGTATTAT
>JAZQZO010000143.1:0-5522 GCA_045634065.1 Acutalibacteraceae bacterium | reverse complement strand
TGATAGAATGAAAAATGTAGTAGTATCTAATAATGTTTTACTTTAATTTAAGTATTAATTATATATATAATAATAATTTATATATAGTCACTTACTAATATATAATAACGTGCAAAATATAAGGGAGGTAAATATATGGATTCATTCAACGAAATTTGGGAATTGGTTCAGCAGGAACTTCAGAACAATGTTACGGAAGTAGCTTATAAAGTGTGGCTTCAGCCCCTTGAATTTGTATCATTCAAAAACGATACGGTTTATCTTTCAATAAACGAATTTAAAAAAGGAATTGTTATAGATAAATTTTTAGGTATCATCCACTCTACACTTGAATCAATTTTCGGTTTCCACGTAAATGTTGACTTTATTGTTCCCGAGGAACAAAACAAAAACTCTTCTTCTGAAGATGACAGCAAAAGCGACGGCAGCGATGAGTACGATTATACTTTCAATAATTTCATTACCGGTCCTTCAAATAAGTTCGCATATGCTGCTGCAATGAATGTTGCCAATAACCCCGGTAAGGCATATAACCCCTTATTTATTTACGGCCACTCAGGTCTGGGTAAAACTCATCTTCTTATGGCTATTATGGATGAGATAAAAAAGAATAATCCCAATGCAGATATCATTTACACAAGTGCAGAGCACTTTACCAACGACCTTGTAAATCACATAGGTAATCACAATACTCACATATTCCACGAGAAATACAGAAGCTGTGATGTACTCTTGGTTGACGACGTTCAATTTATTTCACGAGGCGATCAGGTACAGGAAGAATTTTTCCATACATTCAATGCTCTTACATCAAACGGTTCACAGATAGTTCTCACTTCAGACCGTCCTCCAAAGGAAATGATGACTCTCGAAGAAAGACTTCGTACCCGCTTTGAAATGGGACTTATAGCTGATATTCAGCCTCCCACACTTGAAACAAGAATGGCTATCGTTAAGAAAAAAGCTCTCGACCACGAAATCGAGCTTTCTGACGATGTTATTAAATTTATTGCAGACAATATTAAAAAGAACATCAGACAGATTGAAGGAATCATAAAGAGAATCAAAGCTTATCAGGATGTTGAAGGAATCAAAATCAATCTTTCCCTTGCTAAGAGAGCCATTAGTGATATCATCAACGACGCTCAGCCCGTACCGGTGACAGTTGAAAATATCATTAACGAGGTTTCCCGTACCTTTAATGTAAGTGCCGCTGATATTCGTTCAGACAAGAGAAATGCAAATATTTCTCAGGCAAGACAGGTTGCCATCTATATTGTTGATCAGGTAACAGGTCTTTCTCTTAAGTCAATAGGTTCTGAATTCGGTAATAAGCACCACTCAACTATTATCTATGCCCTTAAGGAAATCAAAGGTAAAATCGAAAAAGATGTTGCTTTAAAAGCAACCGTTGATGACATCATAAAAAATATAAATGAAAGCTGATTTTATCCACACTTTTTTAAACATTCCACACACATTTATCAACACATTACACACGTTAAAAAGTGCAATGTTAAAAAGATAAAATATTCAACAAAAATCTTCACAGAAAAAATATGGCACAAAACCTAATAAAATCTGATGATTTTCGACTTTTCCATATTTTCCACACCCCCTACTACTACTACTATTTATTAATTATATTATTTTATGATTTTTCGGAGGATTAAGAATGAAAATACAATGCAACAGTTCAGAACTTGCTAAAGCTTGTTTAAACGTTCAGAGAACAGTTTCTAATAAATCAACTATCCCTGCTCTTGAGGGTATTCTCATTGATGCAAAAGAAAACATTGTTACTCTTACAGGTTATGACCTTGAAGTAGGTTCAGTGGCAACAATAGATGCTGAAGTTTCATCTCAGGGTAAAATAGTACTTAATGCAAAGAATCTCTGTGACATATTAAGAATGTTACCCGATGATGTTGTAACTATCGACTGTGATGAAAGAAACATCAGCAAAATAAAGAGCGGTGAAACAGAATATTCACTTATCGGTACTCCTGCCGACGATTATCCTGAGCTTCCCTCAATAAATAAGTACACATCAATTACACTCGAACTTGGTACTATTAAAGATATGATTAAAAAGACTATTTTCTCAGTATCAACAAGTGAGAGAAACCCCGTACATACCGGTGTTAAGTTTGAAATCAGCGACGGTAAGATAGTTCTTGTTGCTGTTGACGGTGCAAGACTTGCCATCAGAAGAGAATCAGTTGATTTCTTATATGAAAATGAAGAATCAACAGGAAAAACTCTTGAGTTCGTTGTACCTGCAAAGACACTCGGTGAAATTACAAAGCTTTCCGGTGATGATGATACTCAGATTGTTATCTATATCGGTGACAGACATATCATTTTTAAATATAAGGAATATGAAATTATCTCAAGACTTCTTGAAGGTAAATTCATCGATTATAAGGCAGCTATTCCTATGACTCACTCAACAACAGTTATTGTACCAACAAGAAGCCTTATCGAATGTATTGAAAGAACATCACTTATTATTACAGATAAATCAAGCCCCGTACGCTGTGTAATTGAAAATGGCGTTATGAAATTCTCATCAGTTACTGCTATCGGTACTGCAAGTGATAAGCTTGCTGCTGATATTGAGGGTAACAACCTTGAAATCGGTTTCAATAACAGATTTGTGCTTGATGCTCTCAAGGTTTGTGACTGTGATGAAATAAAAATCGAAATGGGCTCATCAAATCAGCCTATTATTATCACACCTTTAGAGGGAGACAGCTTCTTCTTCCTTATTCTTCCTATCAGAATCTAAGTTAAGTTGGCGATATAAATGAAAATAAAAGTTAAGGTTGCCGAGAAAAAAAGAGTACCGGTAAAAATAACAACAGAAAATATAAGGCTTGATGCTGCTCTTAAGCTTTCTAATGCAGTTTCAACGGGCGGTCAGGCAAAATGGATAATTCAGGATTCTCTTGTTAAGGTTAACGGAGAAATCTGCACTATGAGAGGTAAAAAACTCTGTGAAAATGATACTTTCGAATATGAGAGAGTCATTTATGAGATTACCAAATAATTTCGGAGTATAAATAAAAATGGATGTAACTTATCTCCAGGTTAAAAATTTCAGAAATATAGAGCATTGCGAAATTGAGCCTTGCGACAGTGTAAATATTATTTACGGTCAGAATGCTCAGGGAAAGACAAATGTTCTTGAAAGTATATCGCTTTTTACAGGATGCAGATCTTTCAGAGGTTCAAAAGACAGTGAACTGATTAATTTCAATTCAAATAAAGCTGTTCTTGATATGGATTTTAATGCTTTTGACAGAGAACATCAGGCTCATCTTGAAATTTGCGAGGGAAAAAAATTTACTCTCAACGGTATAAAGAAAACTTCCGGACAGATTATGGGTAACTTTTTATCTGTAGTTTTTTCTCCCGTGCATTTATCTCTGGTTAAAGAAGGCCCTTATGAAAGAAGAAGATTTCTTGATATTGCCATAAGTCAATTGAAACCTAAATATGCTGTTACACTTTCAAACTATAACAAAGCTATTGCTCAGAGAAATATACTTCTTAAAGATATAGCTTTTCATTCGGAGCTTTATGACACTCTCGATATATGGGAAGACAGAATTGCTTTCTTCGCTTCGGAAATTGTAAGACAAAGACTCGGATATATAAACAAACTCAGTTTATATTCTCAGGATATATATGACGGTCTTTCATCAGGCAGAGAAAAACTTGACATCTCATATCTTCAGCAGACTGTTATTGCAGGTGACACAAAGCAGGAGCTATATGAAAACACAAAGAATCAGCTTTATCTTTCAAGAAAAAATGACCTGGTAACAGGATTTACTTCAGTTGGTCCTCACAGAGATGACTTTGATATAAAAATTGACGGTCTTTCTGCAAGAAACTACGGCTCACAGGGTCAGCAGCGCTCAGCGGCTCTTTCACTTAAACTCGGTGAAGCGGCGGTTATAAGAAGTTTTTCTTCTCAGCAACCCGTTGCTCTTCTTGACGATGTTATGAGTGAGCTTGATGAAACAAGACAGAATTATATTTTAAATCATATAAAAGACTGGCAGGTATTTATCACCTGCTGTGATCCGTCAACAGTTAAGAATCTTAAGACAGGCAAAAAGATTGAACTTAAAGGCGGAAAAATAATTTAAGGGTGAATTTTTATGTATCTTCACTTAGGACAAAATACGGTTATAGTTCACGATGAAATTATAGGTATATTTGATTTGGACGGAACTACCGTATCAAAAAACACAAGAAATTATCTCTCTCAGGCTGAAAAAAACGGCAGGGTACAGACAGTATCAAACGAATTGCCGAAATCTTTTATAGTTTGCAGTGATAAAGATAATGACTTCAAGATATATCTTTCACAGATATCCTGTGCAACTCTTTTAAAGAGAACTCAGGAAATGAAATATTAAAATTAAGATTAATTTGCAAAATAACGAAATGGAGGTATTAGCTGTGGATGAAATCAAGGCTAACACTGAAAATCAAGAAATTACAACAGTAGAAGAAATAATTGAAACAATGGATACCGTTGTAACTGAGGAGTATAATGCCGATGCCATTCAGGTACTCGAGGGTCTTGAAGCTGTAAGAAAAAGACCCGGTATGTATATCGGTTCAACAGGTCCCAGAGGTCTTCATCACCTTGTATATGAAATTGTCGACAACTCAATTGACGAAGCTCTCGCAGGTTATTGTACTCATATAGAAGTTGAAATTTTACCCGGTGATGTTATTACAGTCCGCGATAACGGTCGTGGTATTCCTGTAGGTATCAATGAGCAGCAGGGTTTACCTGCAGTAACTGTTGTACTTACTGTTCTTCACGCCGGCGGGAAATTTGGTGGGAGCGGTTATAAGGTATCAGGGGGTCTGCACGGTGTTGGTTCATCTGTTGTTAATGCTCTTTCCGAATGGATGGAAGTTGAAGTTTCACAGCACGGCCACGTACATCACCAGAGATTTGAAAGAGGTAACATCAAAACTGATCTTACAATTATCGGTGATACAGATAAAACAGGTACTTTTGTTAAATTTAAGCCTGATGCTCTTATTTTCCAGGAAACAACTATCTACGATTACGAAACTCTTAAAAATCATCTTCGTGAATCAGCTTTCCTAAATGCAGGTCTTGCAATTACTCTTATTGATAAGCGTGACGAAGATAATATAGTTGAAGACTATTTCTGCTACGAAGGCGGTATCGGTTCATTCGTTGAACATATAGGTGAAACTTACGGTCTTACACCTGTACACGAAAAGGTTATTCACTTCTCAAGTGTAGACGGTGATAAAAGTGCAGAAATTGCTCTTATGTATAATGACGGCTATAAAGAGAGAATTTTCTCCTATGCCAACAACGTTAATACTGTTGACGGTGGTACTCACGAAACAGGCTTTAAAACAGCACTTACAAAAGTATTCAATCAATAAGGCAAAAAATACGGTTTTCTTAAAGATGCCGATACAAAACTTACAGGTGAAGACTGCCGTGAAGGTCT
>JAZQZO010000142.1:0-6955 GCA_045634065.1 Acutalibacteraceae bacterium | reverse complement strand
TATAATCATTATCAGGACCCGGATTTTTATTATAAAAGACAGCAACAAAAAAAAGAAATAAAACAACTCGGATTTTATACGGGGTTGGCTCTTCTTTGTCAGTTTGTTATTCAGAATGTTCTGTCTGTGGTTTTAAATTTTATGGGACTTCTTGAAAAATACGATACGGACGGAGCCTATCAGAATGCAGTTGATATTATTCTTGTTGTTTTAGGTCTGATGATACCTTTTTATTTTATCGGCAAAAAGATGAAAAATGTTTCAGGTACTCCGGAGCCGGTGCCGTTAGGTAGACCTTGCGATAAAACATCATTTGTTCTTGCCGTGATATCCGGTATAGGATTTTGTATGATTGCAAGCATTGTGACCTCATATCTCACTGTTTTTATGAGTTTTTTCGGTTTGGAACTTTCTGCTCCGGATATAGCTATGCCAAAAGGTACTATCGGCATAACAACCAGTATTATACGTGTTGTTATAATTGCAGCAATTGCTGAAGAACTTGCTCTGAGAGGTTATGTTATGGGAAATCTCAGAAAATACGGCGATAAGTTTGCGATTATTATTTCCGCAACGGTTTTTGCCGTAATTCACGGCAACCTTATTCAGGCTCCTTTTGCTCTTATTGCAGGTTTTGCTATCGGTTATTTCACTGTTAAAACCGGTTCTCTTTGGACAGGTATTGCTATTCACGCAGCTAATAATCTTATATCCACGGCAGTGTCCTATGGTATTGACTATATCGGCGAAGAAACAACCAACCTTATTTATGTTTTTATTCTTTACGGTTCAATAGTTCTCGGTTTGATCGCATATAAACTTTTCAAAAAAAGAACAAAAAATTTTTATATGTATGAAGATAATCTTGTAATGTCAAATTCGGAAAAAGCTGCAGCTTTCTTTTTGAACCCGGCTATGATAATTTCAATGGGATATATGATTTATATAACTTCACTTTTTATAAAGGTCAATTTTTAAAATAAAAGAGGAAAAAATATGCCGCACTCAGATTTTATGCGCGAAGCTCTGATTTTAGCAAAAAACGCCAAAAAACACGCAGATGTGCCTGTTGGTGCTGTAATTGCTTATGACGGTAAAATCATCGCAAAAGGGCAAAATAAGCGCGAAAAAGAGAATAATTCTCTGTTGCACGCAGAAATAGAAGCAATTAATGAAGCCTGCAAGAAAAAAGAAAGCAAATATCTTACGGATTGTACCCTTTATGTTACTCTTGAACCCTGCCCTATGTGTGCGGGTGCAATTATAAATTCCCGTATAGGCAAAGTGGTTTTCGGAGCTTATGATGAGAAGGCAGGTTGTTTTGGTACCCTCGCTGATTTTTCAGCTTTGCCCTTTAATCATAAACCTGTGATAATCGGCGGTTATATGGAAAATGAGTGCGCTGCTCTTTTAAAAAAATTTTTTGAAAATATCAGATAATATTAAAGGTGATTTGTGATGAATAAATGCCCTTGAAAGTGACAGAATAATTTAAAAAAGGTGCGAAAATAAAAAAATAAAAAAATCGAAAAAATTTCAAAAAAAGGGTTGACATTTTAGAAATCTTGTAGTATTATATCCAAGCACCAACGAGGTGCGGTAATGTGGCGGTATAGCTCAGTTGGCTAGAGCATTCGGTTCATACCCGGAGTGTCGTAGGTTCAAGTCCCACTGCCGCTACCAATTTAGTAAAATAAAGAGTGCGTGATAACGTGTCCGCCTCTTTCACATATATGGCCCGGTGGTCAAGCGGTTAAGACATCGCCCTTTCACGGCGGGAACACGGGTTCGATTCCCGTCCGGGTCACCACAAAAAGCTCTTTTGCATAAGCAAGAGAGTTTTTTCTTTTATAAAAAAGATGGCAGGTGGTTTTATACCACCAATGCCAACCTTGAAACAATATTACATATAATATCTGCCACATCTGAATCGTCTTTAACCCTTCCCCAAAACGCTCTTGCCGTCGGTGAAGGATTATTTTTTGCTATTGACAGAGCATAGGCAATTTCTCTTTCAACTTCTTCTGATGTGGTGTTATATCTGTTTGCTACTTCATTATAAATTCTGTTCATTTTTATTTACCTCGCTTTGTTATTTGGTGATTATTTTATACCATATGTTGTGTGTCGAAATTCGTTGAAGCATAGATGTAAAAGAAAAATTTTGATTTTTGCAGTAAAAAACAGGGTTACAGTGTCAATCCGTGAGTTAAAAGATTGTTTATGCTGATATATGGCTGAAATAAAAGGTATAATAAGGTAAGTTGGTGATTTAAGGTGAATTTCGGCGGCTCCGTAAAATCGCAAAGCGATTTTCAGGACGCCCGTCGGGAGTCCTGTTGCCGAATTAATTCGGCAACGGAGCCGCCTTGACGGAACTTGAATTAATTGCTATAATCAAAGAAGAAAATCAATGGAGGAAATATTATGGCGAGGTCATCTGTTAAGGCTAACAAGAATATATATCATACTACGCGGGAAAGTCTTAATCTGACAAGAGAAAAGGCAAGCGAACTTCTCGGAAGTTTACCTGCTGAGCGAATAGAAAAGATTGAAAACGAGCGCATTATACCTCACCCGGAAGATATTCTTACAATGTCAAAAGGTTATAAGGCTCCTCACCTGTGCAATCATTATTGTTCTCACGAATGTCCCATAGGTCAGGAATATGTTCCGGAGATCAAATCTAAAGATTTATCGCAGATAGTCCTTGAAATGCTGGCATATCTTAACTCAATGAACAGTAAAAAAGACCGTCTGGTGGAAATAACCTATGATGGTAAAATTGACAACGATGAAATAGATGATTTTATATATATTCAGCAGGAGCTCGAGCGCATATCTGTTACCGTTGAAACCTTGCAACTATGGTCCGAAAAGATGTTGGCTGAAGGGAAAATAAACAGAGAAGAATATGAAAAGAGAAAAAATCAAAGCACTTCATTATGAGGTGCTTTTTTGCTGAAATAATAAAAATAAGGTGGGTTATTTTGCTGAAAGTTTCATTTATTCTGCAGTACCCCTGCCGTATAATATAGTCAAGCTGAAAACGTCAGGAGGCATTTGAATTCGTGTAGCAAACATATAATATGGTAAATAAAATCCATAGTAAACATATTGACAAAAGAGAAATCATATTTTAATATTATGTTAGGGCCTGTATAATTAAAAATACAGAATACCTGACGGAAAAGGAGGTAAAAATGTGAAGGAAATGACATTGTTCTGGCTTATTGCAATGATAGCTCTCTTTGCTGTTGAAGCGGCAACGGTTAATCTTGTGACATTGTGGTTTGCTTTCGGTGCTCTTGCAGCACTGATAACATCTCTGCTTGGCGGTCAGCTGTGGCTTCAGATTGTGGTATTTATCGCTGTTACTGTGATAACACTGATACCTACAAGAAAAATCGCAAAAAAATATTTCGGCAAAAACCGTCATCAGGCAACAAACTCAGATATGGTTATCGGTAAAGACTGCATAGTTGTGGAGGAGATTGATAATCTTATTTCTAAGGGCGCAGTCAAGTGTGCGGGCAAAGAGTGGTCAGCGCGAAGTGAGAACGGTGAAAAAATAGCTGAGGGTGAAACTGTTACCGCTATAGCTATTGAGGGTGTAAAGTTAATAGTACGCCGAAAAGACTAAAATAACAAAAATAAAAAATCAAATTTAAAGGAGAATTAATTATGGGTAACTTAGGATTTATTGTTGTGGCAATTATTTTCTTATTGGCAATTGTAGTTCTTATTAAAAATATCAGAGTCGTTCAGCAGGCCAAGGCTTTTGTAGTTGAGCGTCTCGGTGCATATCAGACCACCTGGACTGTAGGACTTCATTTTAAAATACCTTTTATTGAAAGAGTTGCAAAGGTTGTTTCTCTTAAAGAGCAGGTTGTTGATTTCCCACCTCAGCCCGTTATTACAAAAGATAACGTAACTATGCAGATTGATACTGTTATCTATTTCCAGATCACAGACCCCAAGATGTATACCTATGGTGTTGAACATCCTCTTACAGCTATCGAAAATCTTACAGCTACAACACTGCGTAATATTATCGGTGAACTTGAGCTTGACCAGACTCTCACATCTCGTGACATCATCAATAGCAAAATGCGTTCAATCCTTGATGAAGCAACAGATCCCTGGGGTATCAAGATTAACCGTGTAGAACTCAAAAACATTATGCCTCCCAGAGAGATTCAGGATGCAATGGAAAAGCAGATGAAAGCAGAACGTGAACGCCGTGAATCAATCCTTAAGGCAGAGGGTGAAAAGAAGAGTGCTATTCTTCTTGCAGAAGGTGAAAAAGAATCAGCTATTCTTCGTGCAGATGCGCAGAAGCAGACACAGATTCTTGAAGCTGAGGGTCAGGCCGAGGCTATCATCAAGGTTCAGCAGGCTACTGCAGAAGGTATCAGACTTCTCAATGAAGCCGGTGCAAGTGAAGAAGTTATCAAGCTTCGTGCACTTGAAGCATTCCAGGCTGCAGCAGATGGCAAGGCTACAAAGATTATTATCCCCTCAGAGATTCAGGGGCTTGCAGGTCTTGCAACTTCATTCAAAGAAGTTATCAGTGATGTGAAGTAATAGCATACAATTAAACGAATTAAGGGAGCGGATATATCCGCTCCCTGTTTATTGGAAAATGAAACCCCCGGTAAATCCGAGGGTTATTTTTATCAGTATGTAATTGTGTAGTCCTTTTCAAAGGAAAAACCAACTTTAGCAGCCATTGTACCGATCATTTTAACTTCGCAGTCAAACACAACAGGTGTTAAGTAATTTGACCAAGTTGTGCGGCCTGAAGCCTTATCAATCTTACATCTGATTACACAGTCAAAATATCTCATATCCATCTTCTGTACCATATCGGGGATACCTGCTTTATCTTCTTCGGTAATTGTGTCCATAGCAGCTGCTACACCCTGACCGACATTGGGATTATTTGATTCAACAAGTTTGAGTGTGATTTCATACTCTGTGCCGTTATCAATACAAGTAGCTTCAACAACGTCTGCTTCTGTGAGCTGGCTTGACCAACTTTCACGAGGTACGGGGTACTTTTCGATAATCATTTCGCCTGTATATTCCTGAGGTTCAAGATCGTCTTTCATAACTGAACCCATAAGTGTGTCCATCATACTGTTTAATGCAGCGGGAACATCAAGATGCTCTTCGAGCATTCTCTTGTATTCGTAGTTCTTCACTACCTTAGTAGCTTCTGTCTTTACTTTGTTTGCACTTTCGTTGAAAAGAGCGATGATTTCAGCTTTTGACATTTCGCCTGAGGGAGCGTCAGCTGCAGGTGCATCTGTTGCAGGTTCGTTAGCATCAGGAGTAGCTGTGGGAGCCTGTGTTGAGGGCTGAGTTGTAGGTGCTGTAGTGGGCTGAGTGGTAGATTCAGTTGTAGCATCAGCTATTACATCTTCAGCCTGAGTGTCTTCTGTTGCATCGAGGTTAGGTTTTGCGCCGAGAGTGCCGAGGAGGTTGCCAGAGAAGAAAAGGATAAAAAGTACAAGTGCAATTGCAATCCCTTCGGTCAAAGCGGATGTTTTTTTGTTTGTGTTATTTTCCATTTTTTTATCTCCTTTTACTTTTTCAAGTAGTTATGCCGTCATTATATACCATTTTATATAAAATTACAAGATATAATTAAAATTAAGTTTGATTTAGAGGGAGGGTGCGGCTCCGTGAAATCGCCAAGGGCGATTTCTGCGTACGCCCTTTTAGGGCGTACGCGTGCCGAATTTTATTCGGCAACGGAGCCGCCGGTACCCTTTACCACCCAACTAAAAAGGACCCGCATAAAGCGAGTCCTTTAATTTTAGTTTCAATTATTCTTCAGCATCTTTCTTAGCATCTTCGATAACCTTCTGAGCAACATTCATAGGAGCATCTTCATATCTTGCAAATTCAAGTGAGAAGTAACCTCTGCCTGCTGTTACTGAACGAAGAGTTGTTGAGAAGTCACCCATTTCTGCCATAGGTACTTCAGCGATGAGTTCCTGCATCATAGGTTCGTCAGCTGCACCCATACCGAGTACACGGCCGCGACGCTTTGTGATATCACCCATAATGTCACCAAGGTTGATGTCGGGCATATAAACCTTAAGCTCACCGATGGGTTCAAGGATTACGGGACTGGCCTGAGCCATACCGTTCTTGAATGCGATCTTTGCTGCAGTCTTGAATGCCATTTCGTTTGAGTCAACGGGATGATATGAAGCGTCGTAAAGAACAGCCTTGAGACCGACAACGGGATATCCTGCAAGAGGACCCTTGAGAATAGCTTCCTGAAGACCCTTTTCAACTGCAGGGAAGAAGTTCTTGGGAACTGAACCGCCGACAACTTCTGTTTCAAAGATAAGGTGATCTTCTGTGTGGGGTTCGAAGCGTACCCAAACGTCACCGAACTGACCTGAACCACCGGACTGTTTCTTATGACGGCCCTGTACCTGGCAAGTCTTGCGGATAGTTTCTCTGTATGCAACTTTGGGAATGCGCAGATCAATTTCTACGCCATACTTTGTTTTGAGCTTTGAAACAACGATATCCAGATGCTGTTCGCCAAGACCTGAGAGAATCATTTCCTTTGTTTCATCGTTAGTTGCAAATTTAACTGTGGGGTCTTCATCGATGATCTTGCGAAGACCTGCAGCAACTTTATCTTCTTCGCCCTTCTTCTTAACTACAACAGCCATTGAAAGTGAGGGTGCAGGGAAGTCAACGCCTTCAAGAGTGATAGGATTCTTAGGATTACAGAGGGTATCACCTGTCTGTACATCCTGAAGTTTTGTGATAACACCGATATCGCCGAGATCAATTGAAGCTACATCTTCCTGCTTAATACCCTTAACAGTTACGAGCTTACCCATTTTCTGAGTTTCGCCTGTTCTTGAGTTATAGCAGGGTGTATCGTGAGTAATCTTACCTGCAAGCACCTTTACAAATGACA
>JAZQZO010000141.1:0-7298 GCA_045634065.1 Acutalibacteraceae bacterium | reverse complement strand
CAATTTTCAAAGCAGATAACCACGGATTGTTATTATGCGCCTGTTTATCCATAGTGATAAAGATAGTAAATTATATCATTGATTTCAACAGATATAAAAAATGTAGAAAACACGTTGAACATATTTTGTCACAACTTGAGGTTGTTGAATATAACATTGAAATTGCCAAAAAACTACAGGAAGCAATCAATCATCGTAGACAACTGAATGTTGTTCCATTTTCTTTCATTTATTATTGTTATTTAAATTTAAAAGAAAAGATATCCTCATAAATGAATTAATACTACAAAGAACAAGTAACGCCTTAAATAACTAAATGTAGTATCGTTATTACACTCGTTTTAAATAAGTTAAACCCTCTCACTATATAAAAAGCTACTCTAATACGCATAATTTTTCATACCATATAAGCCAAAACCCATCGCTATCAACCACAACATATTGTATGATTTTTTTGAATTTTGCTCAGTATTCGATAGAAATTTTCAGAATGACCTAATGTATTATCCAAGAAAATCAACGAATAAAAGGCATTTTTAACACTAAAAGCTAAGCACGACCTACATTGCCGTAAGTCGTGCTTTTCACTATCAAATTAAATTTAACTGTATATCAGCTCGCTACAAACTATCTCTCTGGCCCGTTGCTGAATGTTGCTCATCCTCTGTACCCATTCAAGCTGGTCTTGCTCTTTAAGCTCTTCTGTGACACCTTCGACCTCTTTCATCTGTTCAATCAGAAGGTCATACATTTCATTTGCCTGACGGTCAATATCTGCAAGATAAGGCCAAAGAGTGCATTTGGTTACCATCAGCATAAACAGACCTCGCTTGTTGTGCTCAAGGTAATTTTTATGCATCATACCCCATTTTCCTACTGTGATATTCGCTTGTTCGGGTGGCAGGATAATGTTCGGAATTTTAAAGTCGCCAACCTGTCGATAAGTTATCTTTGTTTCATTTGCCATAGTTCTGTCCTCCTTATTTTTCATACACATCAATGAGCTTTAAAAGTAATTCGTCAACATCCTCGGTGGGTAAATCCTCCGCCAAAAGCATATTGCGAAATTCATTCATACCATTGATAAGCAAATTAAGCTCAAAGCTGTCAAGTTTGATTTTTATTTTCTTGCTGAACATAATTTTTGCCTCCTTGTATTTTGTAATTACATTGTACAAGGAGGCTCGACTTTTGTCGAATGTGTGAGATTATTATTTTACAAAAGTATCATATGCAAATCTCGCACCGAACCTAAATCCTGAAACAAAACCGTCACAGATGCTTATACTTGAAAACTCATTATAAGCACTTACATAATTAGAGAACAGCGCTTTTTCTTTTTCAGGTAGCTTTGAGCTAAGTTCATCCTCTTTTTTAACAAGCTCACTTAATTTCTTTTTGAGTCTTGGTGTAAGTTCTGTGGTAAGTTCCTGCGGCTCAAGATTCCCGTAGAATAATTCTTCTATTATATTTGACATTATGTATTCCTCCGTGTTAATTCGTCTTTAGCTTAGTGCAGTCGCATTGAATATATAATGTCTGAGTCGGTTTCAATTAGTTTTGAGTAAATCCCTTATGAGCATCCGCACCATAACTCAGTAACCAAGAGGTTGCTGAGTTGTTTTTTATTATGATTTATATTTTCACTTGAAATTTATACTGCTTTCTGATATCATATCTAACAGAGATTTATTGGAGGGATATGCTATGTCACTTAAAATATTCATCGACAAATATAAAAATCAGTTTAAGGCTATGAATCCTAAGTATGATGTTGTCTATGAAGTCAAAACTGACAGTCCAATTGTATTTGAAGACAGTGCAAATGTCAGACTTTCAATGGCAATTATAGCCGACACTCACCTGCCTAATCGTGAAAGTGCCGAAATTAATCTGTCCAACACTTTTAAGGACCTTGCCAATTCACCCGAAAAATTCGATGCTTTTTTGCTCGCAGGTGATATTGCAGATTACGGCACCAATAATGAGTACAATAGATTTTTCCGTGTACTTGACAATCAGAAAGTTGTTAAGAATCTTTTTGTCACTATGGGCAACCACGATGCGCGTATCTTTTTTAAGAAGAACACAAAAATCGTCACCGAAAAAACTGATAAATATCTCGGAATCAATACCAACGGCAAGCCCTACTATTCCTACGATATGAACGGCTATACCCTCATTGTTCTTTGCACAGAGAAGAGAATTCTTGAAAAGGCATACATATCAAAAGAGCAAATTGAATTCCTTGACAAAGAACTGGCAAGAGGCTCAAAAGGCGGAAAACCTGTATTTGTAATGTGCCATCAGCCTTTTGCCGAAACCCACGGACTTCCCGAAGTGTGGAAGACAGGTGATATGGGCGAGCAGAATGACGAAGTACGCGCAGTTATGGAGAAGTACAAAAACGTATTCTTCATCAACGGACACCTTCACGGTGGTATTTTTGAAAAGATAGCCGAAACCCTCAATGAAGAAAACGGTGTGTATTCTATCAGTATCCCGGGCTACAGAAAGCTCAACAACTTCGGTATTCAAGACTGCGGAGTAGGTTATTACTGCGAGGTTTATGACGACAAAGTTATCTTCAAGGCAAGAAAGTTTATCTCAGGTGAATATCTTGATGGTGACCTCACAAGACTTGAATATAAAATCAAATAATAGATTAAGCAGCAACTTTTCACGGTTGCTGCTTTTTTGTACCCTGCCGAAAGCCCACAGTTAGAATTTTTCTCTTAATATGAGAATTCTTTTCAATGAACGCGTTATTGATTTGTGAGAGAGCATAAGTTATTATTTAGTTACAGTAGCGCAACGAAATAAAATCTGAGGTGATAAAATGAATATTTATTTTGGTGAAAATCTGAAAAGCCTGAGACTCAAAAGAAATCTCACTCAGGAAAAACTTGCAGATTTTTTAGGAGTGTCTTTTCAAAGCATAAGCAAATGGGAAAGAGGTGACACTTATCCTGATATAACTATGCTTCCGTCAATAGCATCATTTTTCAAGGTCAGCGTTGATGAACTTTTGGGTATTGATAAGTCTAATCGAGATGAAAAGATTCAAAACTATATCGATGAGTTCGAGTGTCTTTATTATAAAGACACTCCAAAAGCTTATGAACTTATCAATCAAGCTGTAAAAGAATTTCCCGGGGAATTCCAACTTCTCATTCGTTATATGAGGGGGCTTATTTCTACTAAAGGCGGAATTCACGATAATCCTAAAGAAATCTATGATGAAATGATTTCAATCAATGACAGCATACAGAATTACTGCACATCAGACAGTATCAGAATTAAAGCCAAACGTATAATGGGAACATATTATAAAACTCTGAGTTATTCTGAAAAAGATGATTCATACATTAACCAAATGGAAGAAATCAACAATGATTTACCTCTTATGCGTGACAGTAAAGATTATACAGCCACTCATATGTATCCACCCGGAGAGAAGCACAATGCTGCTTGTCAGACAGCAATAGAAGAACTTTTATTTTTGCTCGACGGAGCAATTTGTAATTACTGTTATTATAATGATGAATTTTCGGAAGAGTTTAAAATCAAAGCAGCAGAAACAGTTCAAGCTATTATGAATAGCGTTTATACGGATAGTAATTACGCTCAGAATTGGCATATGGTAGTTTATAATTATGGGCATTTAGGTCATTGGTATTTCTTAGTAGGCAACAATGATAAGGCTATTGAGAATTTAAAGAAATGTGCTGAGTTATCCCTGAAATACGACTCAATAGCAGACGAATCAATACTTGATTCTCATTTGCTCAAAGGTGTTAGTTTTAAAAAAACTCCGAGAGGAAAAACTATGTGTGAGAGAATGAAATTTCTTATGACTGAGCGTTACCCCCTATCCGATGATTTTAAAGCCTCGGCAGAGTTCAAAGAAATAATAGATATGCTCAGCTAACATACAAAAGCAGCAACTTTTCACGGTTGCTGCTTTAATGATTTATTATTCAGTTGGCATCTCGATAACCTCATCAGGGTTATTCGGATTATATGGCGGTGTGGTCTGGCCTGTTGTTCCCGAAATTGCAGTATTACCGGGCTCATCGACAGAATACCCTTTGCTGGTACCGACAGTTGTTTCGGTACCCGGCTTAATCTCATAGATATCTTGGCTTTCACCGGAAAAAGTTGTGGGTACAAGTGCCTGCATATCTGCGAATGATATCTGAGCCTCAAACTCACCCGTACGAAAATCAAACTTCTTAACAAGATGGTCACTGATAGTAAAGAAGCCATCATCAATATATGTGCCTCTGAAGTTGTTAATGCCTTTATAGTAACCTGTCAAATGAAGAAACTCGTGCTTTAATGTCAGCTTGTTATCTTTAACCTGGATGATATAGAAAAGTTTATTTTCACCGTTCTCGTCATATGTGTACATAGGCATACCGATAATGCCCTCATCGGCCTTATAAATCAATGCCTTTGGGTTTTCTCTCACAGGCGTCGAAGCCTTGAGATAAACAAGTTTGTCAAGCTCTTTAAGCTCGGTCGGGTCAGATATATCAAAAAGTGAAACCTTTACAGAGTTGAAGTCTGCATTCTGACTGTCACCCTCATATCCTATACCAAGAAGAAGATTATTGCCGATGGGGTGAAGATATGCACTGTAACCCGGTATTTTAAGTTCACCCTTAACCGCTGGATTTTCAGGATTACTAAGATCTATCGCAAACAAAGGATCAGTGTTACGGAATGTCACCACATATGCTTCTTTACCCATATATCTGACACTCTTTATCTGCTCATTATTGGCTATATCTTCAAGATTGCCAACAGCGTCGAGGTTTTCATCAAGAACATAAAGCGAGCTGACATTTTTGTTTGTTCTGTTATTAAAGCAGGTTGTGGCAATTCTCAGCTTGCCCTCATATTGGTCGAGAGAGTACTGGTTGATAATTCTTCCTTTTACTTCACCTGTTGCCTTGAAAGAGATGTTTATACCGTCAAGGCTGAATGAATTGATTCTGGTTTTTTCGCGCACTTCAGGATTTTCATCTTTGTAGTTATATTCTTCTGCAACAACATAGAAAGTATCTTCGGAACAGTAATAATTGTTGCCACTGCCTAAAACTGCCACAGCACTCACAGCGCCGTCTTTTGTTGCTGTATCAAATGCTGTAAGAAGAATATAGCTGTCACCTGCTGTTTCGGGCAGGAATATGCAGTCACAACCGATCTCTGCTCCCCCAACCTTTGGAATACATACATTTTCGATGGCCTCTTCGCTTTCAGCTCTCACATAATATTGGCTGACAGTATAAAGTACATTTCCTACCATTCTGGAGCTTCTGTATGAGCCGTCCTGAGTGTTGGAAGCGATAAGCTCAGGCTCAGTTCTGTCTGTTATATCATATGACATTGATATAGTTGTGCCCGATGAACCGTAATAGCCATAAGCACTCGAATATACATCATAGCCGTTTTTCATAGTGCAAACAACAACGAGGGTATTACCGTTAACGTAGATATCACTGATCCATAGAATATCACCGTTTTTATCATAAATGTAATTATCATAAACAGCTTTCATAGTCAGGGTATCAATAATTTTTAGTTTTTTGTTACTCAAGCCTGCATCTGAGCCTAAGAAGTAAATGTATCTGCTGTCAGTTTTGATGATATCTCCCTCGTCAACGCCCTTAGTCTGAGTGTTGGTCTGGGCGTGACCTTTCAGCTGAGTCGATCCGTTCATACTGTTAGCCACAGCATTTGTTACGCCTGAGGCACTGCCGTACATATCCACTGCCGACTCCGGAGCACTATCATAAGCCATATTGTCGTAATAGATATTATAATTGTATTTTCCGTTTTCTCCATAAATTTCGCGGAACCACTCAACTAATTCTTCTCGGCTTTCCACCTGTGAAAGCTTTGCATCGGCTGTGGGCTTGCTATCATTGACAGGCGGCAAAACGCTCTGAGTCATCTGAGGTGTCGTAACAACATTATCTTGCATTTCCAAAGGCAAATCTTCACGGAAGTCTGTTGTTGCAACGAGAGCGCAGACTAAAACCACAACTATGGCAGCCGCCAACGTGCCTAACTTTTTAAAGCTGACAGCTGACTTTTTCTCCTGAGGAACATTCTTGAGCTTTGCAACTATATTTCTTTTACTAAGGCTTTCGGGCATCTGAGGACATTCTTCAAATTCAGAATGTAATATATCAAAGGTATCTTTATTATTCATAGTTCTCACCTCTTATTATTTTTGCAAAAACTTTCGCATTTTTTCGCCTGAGCGCATTATCTTAGAGCGTACGGTAGCGTCTTTCATTTCCAGGATTTCACCTATTTCTTTGCTGGTGTAACCCTGACAGTAATGAAGTATGACTATCTCTCTTTCCTCGGAAGAAAGCTGTGCAAGAGCCTGCTTCAGACTGAGTTTTTCACTTATTTTATCTTCTTCATCCGAAAGATTAGTCAGAGAGGAATACTCCACATTATCCTCAGACCGGATTTTTTCTCTAAGGACATTGTTACAGCAATTATGTAATATCTTGAAAAGCCAGGATTTGAAAGAAGATGCTTTTCTTAAGTTGCCTATCTTCTGAAAGGCCAAGCATACACACTCACTTACGCAGTCCTCTGCCAAAGAATAAGACCCGAGATAGTAATAGGCAAACCGAAACATATCTTTTGAATATATCTCATAGAGTTCGCCAAAGGCTTCTGCGCTGCCGTTTTTTGCAGAAGAAACAAGATTGTCAATAATTTTTGAGCTCATATTTATCACATCCGTTCACTAGATAAGATAAAAAATAACAGTGGTTTGTTGCATAGAAAACAAAAATTTTAGGTAATACTATAATAAAAAAAGAAAGGCTGATATTATGGATAAAAATAAAAAGCAAAAGTCAAACATCAGAAAGGTAAAATCAGTAAAAGTCGCAGATAGCAAGAACATCAAATCCGATGTTCAGGGGTCATACACCGGGGTACCTGATGAGCCATATGAAAGACCCGTTCAGGATGCAGACGATTTATAACAGCGAAAGCCGCATCACAGCGGCTTTATTTTTTTATAAAGTTTAGTGCTGACCTTTATGGCAAGGTACAAGAAAAAAGGAACAAAGCAGCACAGACCTATAGCAACATGACTTTCGGTTTTTAGTACAAATCTGTCAGTGCCACCGAGAAAATCAGCAACATATAGGCAATAAGCCGATATCTTTTCTACGGCAACAGCAAGAATTTCCGGCATCATACCAAAACCGCATAGAATCGCAGAAATAAAAGAGAGGATTATAACTATAGTTGACACC
>JAZQZO010000140.1:0-3473 GCA_045634065.1 Acutalibacteraceae bacterium | reverse complement strand
AGATGTTTACGATATTTGTTGTGCCTACAGCTATATATCTTATGTAATTTTCAACAACTTCCGTACCCCATTTGTCACCTATACGCATAGCGTCAAAAGCTGTTCTGCCGCCTGCATTTTCAACGTCACCTGAAGTAAGCTGCCACATAACACTGTCTTTATGCTCGAGCATAGCAGCTTTGGTCTGATTGACAAGCGCAGTTGCACTTGCATATCTTTCCCAACAACCGATTCTTCCGCAGTTACAAGGTTCACCGTCAAATTTAATTGTCATATGACCAAGCTCACCGCCTGCATCGTTACAGCCTGTGAGAACCTGACCGTCAAATACTATGCCGCTTCCTACGCCTGTTCCGAGTGTTACTGCAATAAAGCTCTTCTTGCCTTTACCTGATCCTGCAAGAGCTTCACCGAGAGCAGCACAGTTAGCATCGTTCTCGATATATACAGGAATACCTGGAAGTTCCTTATTTATAAGTTCAGCTGCAGGTACGTTATCAAAATAAAGGTTATTTGCGTAAAGGATTACACCGTTTTTCTTATCACAAGAGCCGGGTGTGCCTATACCGATGCTTGCAACTTCGCTAAGACCGATACCGGCCTTTGCCACAACGTCTTTAGCACATTTGACTATGTCAGCAAAAATTTCTTCTGCAGGACGAGGAATATTTGTTTTTGCATTTGATCTTGCAATGATTTCATAATTTTCGTTAATAAGACCAACTGCAATATTAGTTCCGCCTAAATCTACACCAATTCTGTACATATTATTCACCTCTTAAAAATTTCCCCACATTTTGATTTCATCTTCCTGTGGCATTATATCATCTGTCATACCGAGATTGTGCATAAGCTCTCTCGCGGCATTATATCCCATTTTTTTCTGTCGGTTGTTCATAGCTGCAACCTCAATAATAACTGCAAGGTTTCTGCCCGGCTTTACAGGAATAACCGTATAAGGTACCTTAACATCAAGAATTTCAGTATATTCATTATCCATACCCATTCTGTCATAAACCTTTTCACTATCCCAGGGCTCAAGCTGAATAACCATATCAATCTTTTCTGCTAGCTTAACAGCACCCATACCGAAGATTCTTCTGGCGTTGATAATACCGATACCGCGAAGTTCGATAAAGTGTCTGATGTTATCGGGCGCTGAGCCGACAATTGTTTTTGAACCTGTTTTCTTAATTTCAACGGCATCGTCAGCGATTAGACGGTGACCTCTCTTGATAAGCTCAACTGCACTTTCACTTTTTCCTACACCGCTGTCACCGAGAATAAGAACACCCTCACCGTATACCTCAACAAAAACCCCGTGACGTGTAATTCTTTCAGCAAGCTCAACATTAAGATAAGCGATAATGGTCGCCATAGAACGTGAAGTAGGCTCGTTGGTTCTGAGCAAGGGTACATCATATTTTTTTGCACATTCTAAAAGTACATCAGGACAAGGCAAACTGCTTGTTATAACAACACAGGCCGGTTTTTTCGACATAAAGAGCTTAACTCTGTTAGCACGCTCCTCATCGGAAAAAGACTCAATGTATCCGATTTCTGTTTTACCCAGGTAGTTAACACGGGTATTGTCAAAAAACTCCTCAAAACCTGAAAGTATGAGGCCCGGTCTGTTTATATCTCGTGAAGATATAAATAACTCTGACGGATCCTTCGGCATATAAAGAACTTCAAACGGATTATCCTTCAGGATCTTCGCAAGAGAAACTGAATATCTGAATGCCATAAGAGACACCTCCAATATGTGTAGTCACATAGTTATACCAATACATTATATAACAAAAATTGAAGGTTGCCAACTGTTTTTAATGAATTTTTTTGATTTTTTTGTTAAAAATACAGCTTCAAAGAATAAAAATTTCCTTGAAGCCTGATGTTAATCTTTAAACCATATATCCTCTGCATATTCTTTTACAGTTCTGTCTGCAGAAAAGAATGAAGAATTAGCAATATTCATAAGGCATTTTTTTGTAAATTCTTCTTTCTTCACTGTTTCTTTTACAGCCTTTTTCATCGTATCAATGAAATTCATCATATCTGCAAGAACCATATACCTGTCAGGATTTGCATCGTTGAGAAGAGAATCATAAATATCTTTAAATTCATATCTTTCACCAAAACGTCCGCTGACAAGACTGTCAACTACATCTTTAATTTCAGGATTGCTGTTGTAAATAAGCTCAGGGGAATAGTTGTCTTTTAACAGAGATACTTCATTTTCTCTCAAACCGAAAATATAGTTGTTGTCCTCTCCCGCTTCTTTGCAAATCTCGATATTCGCACCGTCATAGGTACCAAGTATAACAGCACCGTTCATCATAAATTTCATATTACCCGTACCTGATGCCTCAGTGCCTGCAAGAGAAATCTGAAGTGAAATATCTGCTGCTGGAATGATTTTTTCGGCAAGGCTGACATTATAATCAGGCAGAAAAACAACCTTCAATCTGTTTGCAATAGCAGTATCGTTATTAATAACTGCAGAAATGTTGTTGATATATTTAATGATTGACTTTGCTATTTTATATGAGGCTGCTGCCTTGCCTGCAAATATGAAAGTAATGTTGGGCAAAACCGGAAGTTCACCCTTCTTGATTTTTTTATAAAGGTAAACAATTGCAAAAGCGGCAAGTAACTGTCGCTTATATTCGTGAATACGCTTTATCTGCACAACAAATACGCTTTTTTCACTTAGTTCAATTCCGTGTTTATTTTTTATATAAGCGCACAGCTTTTTCTTGTTTTCCAATTTAATATCCGCCAATGCTGAAAGCACCTCGGTGTCATCTCTGAATTTCTCAAGCTCCTTGATTTTTTCGATTTCTTCAATTATGTCGCAGTTACAAAGTTTTGATAGAAAATTGCTTAGTGCTTCATTACAAAGACCAAGCCAACGTCTTTGAGTTATACCGTTTGTTTTGTTGTTAAACTTCTCAGGATATAGCCCGTACCATTGAGATAAAGTATCTTTCTTAAGAATATCCGTATGAATACCTGCGACACCGTTAATATGAGAGCAAACAAAACAAGCGAGATTCGCCATTCGTACCCTGTCACCCTTGATAATTGCACATTCTTCAAGATTTATATCTTTATGGTTGCTCAGCTGAAAACGCAACATATCATTGATTTTTTCAATAACACCGTAAACCTGAGGAATCGTTTCGCGAAGCATATTGCAGTCCCATTCTTCAAGTGCTTCCGGCATAACAGTATGGTTTGTATAGGAAACAATCTTTGTAACAAGTTCCCATGCCTTTTCCCATGAGAAGCAATAATCATCAAGGAATATTCTCATAAGTTCGGGAATACAAAGTGCCGGATGGGTGTCATTGATATGAATTGCAACCTTTTCTGCAAGATTATCAAGTGTGCCGTAAACTGCCATGTGGTCACGGATGATGCTCTGACAGGATGCGGATGTAAGGAAATACTGCTGGGTAAGTCTTAAC
>JAZQZO010000139.1:0-3333 GCA_045634065.1 Acutalibacteraceae bacterium | reverse complement strand
AGAAGAGTCGATATGACCGCTGAAGATAATTCTCTGTTTAAGCTCACCTGTTGCTTTCTTTACACCGATTACATTGTGAGATGTCTTTTTAGGGAATAAAACATCATAGAAAGGTTTGTAAAGAAGGAATTCACCAAACATACAAACACAAGCAATACCTGTAAGAACAACGCTTACAATCTGAAGAGCCGGAACAGCTAAAAAGCTGCTGGCCAATGAGAAAATAACTGCGAGGATAAGAAGAGTACCACAGAGCTGAATAAAGCTCATAAATGCTGCAGGTGCGAGCTTGAAGGGTTCAATTCTCACCTCATCAGCACAGGTCTTCATCTGTTCTGCCATATATTCCTGAGCCTTTTTTTCGTTTTCACTACCGGCAGGTCTCGGGCCGATTTCTTTGCAGACTTTTTTGATTTCTCTGACAGTATAATTTGTATACATTCTGACAGAGGCTGCATAGTTTTTTACGCTTTCACTTGCTTTCAAAACTATAATCTCCTTTACAAATATATTTCACAGAAACACCATTTTGGCATCGCTGTTTAGAATGTGTTAATTTTATCATAAAACTGCATATTAGTCGAGTAATTTTGTCAATGTTAAACAATTGTTTAAATATTAATATGCATTAAAAAACTATTTGTTTTTATGTTAACTTTATGAATAAACAATTAACTGACTGCTGTAATTGTATCATTTAGTGAGTATTCGTTCACTAATATTGCATTATATCTTACAATAAACGCATTAATTACAATAAAATTTAAGCGACATAGGATAAATCTATGTCGCTTAAATTTTACAAAACTGTAACTGTTTACGGTTTTATTTCACTCAGATTTCATAATCCACGCTTGCCCTGCCCTCTCTTATAAGAGCAACAAAAGCTGAAATTTTCTTATGCTCAGGGTGGACTCTGTATCTTTCGACATCTTCAAGAGAATCGAAAGCACTGATAAGTACCGCATCATACATACCTTCTTTTTGGTTGATGTTGACATTGACCTTCATCTCTCTTATGAAGTCGATTTTCTCAGGCAGTGCTTCAAGCATAGATTTAACCTTAGCAATATTTTCGGCTTTACTGCATCCCTCTGCTTCGTCTTTAAATTTCCACATTACAATATGTTTAATCATAATTTTACTCCTTTATTTCGTCAAGATTAGCACCCTTTGACTCTTTAACTTTTATTGTAAGAATAATCACTGAAACAATTACACAAGGCAGTGCAACTATAAGGCAGGTAAGCCATACGGGAATAAACAGCATACCGATTATTACCGCAAGATAACCAATAGCCAGACCTATTATCAGAAGAAGACCCTCGGCACCCACTACAGAGGCGCGAATATCCGTCGGCACCTTTTCTGTCATCATAATATTCATATAGTCTCTGCCTATCCAGTAGCAACCCTGGTAAAGTCCGCAAAGGCCGCCGATAAAGTAAGGATTCCAGAGATTGTTGATACCTGCAGCAAAAAGAATAAATCCGATAGTGCAGAAAATGCCGGCAATAAGAATCGTCTTCTTTCTGCCTATAAGGTCAGCTACAAAGCCTGAACAAAGTGTCAGCAAAGCATAAACTATAGGCAGTACAAACATTGACTTAGTGATATCTTCCGTGCTCATACCTGCGATATGCATTGATGATTCATAATAAAGAGCAATAGCCGCCATACCCGCATCAAAGATAATATTAGCAATAATAAGATGCTTTGTGTCCTTATTGGCAAAGATATATTTAACAGCATTGAATACGCCTGACTGGTTGCGCTGAGCCTTTTTCTCCTCTTTGAGTCGTCTTTTTTCTTCCTGGCGTACCTCATAAGGAATTGAAAGATAAGCTATTCTGTCATCTATAAACACCTTGGTATCCTTAGCAAAAACTATAACAAGAATTGCACCGATGAGACCTGCAACGGCAGGTACAAGGAAAATCTTTCTCCACTGAGTTGCATCGTTACCCATAAGAGCATTACGAAGCACAGGAATACATACCACTCCAAAGATGCCCAGGCTCTTAAGTACACTGTATATAATAGCTCTGAATTTATCAGGAGCTTCTTCAAGGATATAGATAATCTGAATATCGTGAGCATAGAAAAAGCCGATTATCGCATAACCAATAAGAAAAACAACATAGTTAGGTGAAAAATATATGGTGAACAGACCGATACTCATACCTATTGTTGATATGGCAAAGAGAGGCTTTCTGCCCCACTTATCAGCTAAAGCCTTATAGAAAGGCGTAATTATGCCGAAAACATAACTGATTATGCTTATTGATGTATGTAAAGATAAGCCCTCTTCAAAAGTGTAGGTTCTGCCGAAAATCTCACGGTTGACAAAAAACTCCGTTACAAAAGATGACTGCACCCACACGGACAGATTGCTTGTAACCTCATCAAGGATATTGACAAATGCAACAAGGAATATCAGCATACCGAAATAGCCTGCATAATTGCCTCTGCTTTTTCTGGCAGTCAGTCGCTTAAGTTCGCGCTCTTCTGACGCCATAATTTTTTCTTTGGTTTTCATATTTCTCTCCTCTTTCTCAATTTATAGGGGTATTATATCACACTTACTTTTCTAATGCTACAAAAATATATATTTAATACATAAAATTATTGAATTAGGCATAAAATTCTGCTACAATGTTACTATACCATTAAATAAGGAGAAAATTATAACTATGGAAACACCAAGAACCTATGTTCCTTTTAAGGACTGGAAAGAAAAATCAAAACAAACTGAGTACACCGAAAGCACTCCCCTTCTTGCTCCCGACGGCACACTTTTAGCTAAAGGCTGGGCTCGTCACAACGTTTTTGAGTATAACAGAGACTACGTGAAAAAAGGTAGTCCTATGAGCAAAAAAGAATGGGACTTCTATCAGGTACAGGATGACAAATATATGGTACAGCTCAGTTTTGCCAATATCGGTATCGGAGGTTATGTTGCAGCTAAGCTAATCGACCTCAGAGCCGGTAAAGTTGTTGCAGATGCAACTCAGCTCTTTCTCGGAGGTAAAAAACATCTTCCGCCACCCAAAGGCGACGTACCTAACAGATACAAAGATAAAATCGGAAAAGCTGAATTTGACTTTGATACCAAAGAAAACACAAGACGCCTCTGGTTCAAGATGCCTCTCAAAGATAAGGTAGTAGAGTGCGAATTCAATATGGATATTATGCCCGGCCTTGAAAATATCACCACCGTACTCCCCTTCCCCGGTGATGACAAAAAGTACTTTATGACAACAAAGCAGAACTGTATGCCTTGTGAGGGTACATACAAATTCGGCGATGATGTTTATACCTTCTCAAAGGACA
>JAZQZO010000138.1:0-2167 GCA_045634065.1 Acutalibacteraceae bacterium | reverse complement strand
CTGGCAATCTTACGAAGAGCTGAGTTAGGCTTCTTAGGTGTAGCTGTTTTAACTGCTGTGCAAACACCACGCTTCTGAGGTGCGCTGTGGTCAGTCATAACATTCTTCTTTGAGTTGAGACCCTTGAGAAGAGCAGGAGCCTTAGGCTTCTTAACGAGTGTTTCTCTACCGCTGCGAACTAACTGGTTAAAGGTTGGCAATCGTAGCATCTCCTTTCTTTAAATATTACTTTGCATAATCACATGCCCTGCTATTATAACCCATAATAATAGCTTTGTCAACATTTTTTTCCTTCACTAAAAAAATTGTATACTTGCCTGTTTTTGACAATTTTGAATATCTGTTTTTGTGCAAGTTGTACACCATGTTTCAGCTCTGCAGTCGGCGGCTCCACTGTCGGAGCAACGCTCCGACGTGGCGGCTTCCGCCGCCAAAAATCCCTGCGGGATTTTGTGGAGCCGCCCCTACCCTCCGGTACAAAATAAAAAGCCCTCATAAAGAGGGCCTTGTTTTTCTAACTGTTATGCTGCCGCTGCGGGAGCTTCAGTTGTGGGTTCAGTTGTTTCTGTGTTCTCGCCTTTGCTTTCTTCATACTTATCAGCCTGTTCCTGAACAAACTCAAAGATACCCTTAGCTGTTTCAATAGGATCAAGACCGAAAACGCCGCAGATCTTCACATAAACCTTGATAAACTTGAAAGCAAGCTTAGCAAGCTTAAGTGCAGGAGGAATAACACCTGCGGGAAGATCAAGAATCCATTTGTATTCACCAAGGAATTCTTCAACATCAGTAAGTATTGTTTCTTCTTTTTCAGGTTCTGTGGTAGCTTCACCTTCAGCAAAAGCAACTGTTGCAACTGAGAAAGTCATAATAAGTGCGAGTAATAATGCAATAATCTTTTTCATAATTATTTGCCTCCTTTAATTTGGTAATTTTAGTATATCCGTATATACATTTTTTGTCAAGTAATTTTTTATAAAAGTCTCAACAGAGATTATTGATTGTTATCCCGGCTGTCTTTGAGCATATCCATAGCAAGAGCCTGCAGCTTACTTTTTTCTTCTTCGGGGAGAAGTCGAAAAGCCATAATAAGAGCCTGCTCGTCTTTTTTCATATAGATAAGCGGGTCAGCGTTGCCCTCGCTGACAGAAAGAATATCATTATAATATCTGCTGTCGATATTTCCGCGAATAGAATTACCGACGATAACATCAATAGAAGTGCTGTATATAGCTGAAAGCTTCTGAAGAACTTCTACAGAGGGTACAGTCTTACCTGTCTCGTAGTAGGTATAACCGCTTCTGCTGATGCCTAAAAGTTTCGCAACATCTTCCTGGGTCATCTTATATTGTTTTCTGATTCTTTTGAGTGATTCTGCCAATGTCATATTTACACATCCTTATCTTTTGAAGTGCTCAAATATATTCTGAGCGTCTTTTTTACTTATCCCCGGTACTCTGCCGAGATCTTCGGGTGTAGCGTTTTTGATTTTAGCTATTGTTTTAAAATGAAGAAGCAGATTACTCGCTTTCTTCTCGCCAATACCCTCAATCTGAGTCAGTGCAGTTTTTATGGTATTCTTAGTGTGTTTACTCTTATGATATGAGATAGCAAAGCGGTGAACCTCTTCCTGAATTGAAGAGATGAGAGTGAACACCTCTCTGCCGTAATTTATAGCAATTTCTTCACCGCCTGATGCAATTGCCCTGGTACGGTGCTTGGAATCTTTCACCATACCGAAGACAGGAATATCAAGTCCGAAAGCCTCAACTATAGGCCTGACAACGTTGACCTGACCCTGACCGCCATCGAGAAGAATAAGGTCGGGAAGTTTGCCGAAGCCCTCACCTGTCTCCTGCTCTTCAAAATATCTGTTGAGTCGCCTTGAGATTACCTCTTTCATAGAACCGTAATCGTCCTGCCCCTCGAAGCCTTTGATGCTGAATCGCTTATAGGCTTTTCGGTAGGGCTGTGCATTTTTAAATACCACCATACCTGCAACATTGTCACTGCCTGCAGTATGGGATATATCGTATGATTCAATATACTCGGGAGTTTTGCTGAGACCTAAGATTTTCGCAAGCTCATCGAGTACTGCCGTTTCTCTGCCTGCCTTGCCAAGGTACTCGCCTAATTTCTGTGCCGCATCCTGCAGACACATTTCCAT
>JAZQZO010000137.1:0-12636 GCA_045634065.1 Acutalibacteraceae bacterium | reverse complement strand
GATCCGACTTCTCAAATACGGTTTTGCTGTTCTTGCAGGTATTCTTGTAGGTATCCTTATCGGTTCACTTACCGAGGTTTATACATCAGATGCGTATAAAGCGGTAAGAAAAATTGCAGAGCAGTCAGAAACAGGTACTGCAACAAACATTATTTCAGGTATCGCTGTAGGTCTCAAGTCCACAGCTACTCCTATTCTTCTTATCTGTATAGCTATTTTCGTTTCATACTTCTGCTGCAAGAGCGAGTTTACAGGTACAGGTATCTACGGCGTTGCACTTGCTGCCCTTGGTATGCTTTCAACAACAGGTATCACAGTAGCAGTTGACGCTTACGGACCTATTGCCGATAATGCAGGCGGTATTGCTGAAATGGCAGGTCTTGATGAAAGCGTAAGAGAAGTTACAGATAAGCTTGACTCAGTAGGTAACACAACAGCGGCTATCGGTAAGGGCTTTGCTATCGGTTCAGCAGCTCTCACAGCTCTTGCTCTCTTCTTCTCATATTCACAGGCGGTTAACCTTGAAGAAGGTGGTATCGACCTTCTTGACTATCAGGTAGTTATCGGTCTTCTCATTGGTGGTGTTCTTCCCTTTGTATTCTCAGCTTTCACTATGGAATCAGTTAGCCGTGCAGCATATGAAATGATCGAAGAAGTTCGTCGTCAGTTCAAGACTATCCCCGGTATCCTTGAAGGTAAGGCTAAGCCGGACTATGAAACTTGTGTTGCTATTTCAACAACAGCAGCTCTCAAAGAAATGGTTATCCCCGGTGTACTTGCAGTATTTTCACCTCTTCTCGTTGGTTGTATCCTAGGAGTAAGAGCACTTGGCGGTCTTCTTGCAGGTTCACTTGTAACAGGTGTTCTTCTCGCAATCTTTATGTCAAACTCAGGCGGTGCCTGGGATAACGCTAAGAAGTTCATTGAAAGCGGTGTTCACGGCGGTAAGGGCGGCGAAGCTCACAAGGCATCAGTCGTCGGTGACACAGTAGGTGACCCCTTCAAAGACACAGCAGGTCCTTCAATCAACATTCTTATCAAGCTTATGTCAGTAGTTGCACTTGTATTTGCACCCTTATTTATGATGATCAATGCAGGTCAGGGCTTCTTAATGTAAGAAAATTATCGCGTTTTGGTTACTTTTGGGCGATAGCAAAAGTAACGCCTGCCCGGCGAGAGCATAAAATAAGAAAATATAGTAAAAAGCAAGCGGTATCCATTACGGGTACCGCTCACTTTTTAATGAGAAAGATATAGAGATAGGGTTACTGTCAGAATTTATCGGTGACTTCATCGTCGGGAAGTACTTTTGCGATGACACTGCTATGGGTTATGACAATGATTTCAGCGTATGCGCAGTCCTCAAATTTATCATAGAGTCTGCCAGCACTGTGAGTACCCTCATAAACTGTGTGTACGCTATTAGCGACATAACCGACAGTGCGATATATGGGAGAGTTGCCTTGATAGCTTCGCAGTCAAAATTGTTATCGGGTTCTTTGGCGAGCTTGAGTACCCTGCCGACTTTAAAGGGCTTTTTACCGAAATAGTTGTTTCCGCCTGTTATTGTGATGAGAATGTTTTTATCCATTGTGGCACTCCTTTTCTTTGTGTTATGATTATATTATACACATACAAAGTCCGAATAATTGGAGTTTGGTAGTGAAACAAGAAAAAATCATCGCGTTTTTGGTTACTTTTTGGGCGATAGCAAAAGTAACGCCTGCCCGGCGAGGGCATATAAAAAGACCTGCCCACTACGGACAGGTCTTTAACTTTTTCTATTTTTTCACGGCGCTCGCCGCGAGGCATTACTTTTGCTGGCGCGCAAAAGTAATCAAAACGCGCTGTTATTTATCCCTTAGGGTAAATCCTCTTCATTTGCAAGGTTGTGCCATACATTCTGCACGTCATCATTGTCCTCAAGCATTTCAAGAAGCTTGCCCATACACTTGAGATCATCCTCGTTTGTCAGAGCTGTCTCTGTGGTGGGAATATATTCTACCTCGGCGGATACAAATGTATAACCCTTAGCTTCAAGGTCGTCGCGTACTGCACCCAAATCGTTAGGTTCTGTGCGAACAACGAAAACATCTTCGTCGTCTGTAAGGAAGTCAACTGCACCTGCTTCGAGTGCATCTTCCATAAGCTTTTCTTCGTCGGTGTCTTCCTGCTCGATAACGATTACACCGTAACGCTCAAACATAAAGGATACGCAGCCCTGCTGACCCATATTACCTTTGTTCTTGTCGAAATAGTGGCGCATTTCGCCTGCAGTACGGTTGCGGTTGTCAGTAAGAGTTTCAACAATAACTGCGATACCTGAAGGACCGTAGCCTTCGTACATAATCTCTTCGTAGTTGTTGCCGCCTGTTTCGCCGCTTGCCTTTTTGATGATTCTTTCGATGTTGTCGTTGGGTACGTTGTTAGGCTTTGCCTTAGCGATAACGTCTTTGAGCTTTGAGTTTGATGCAGGGTCGGGACCACCGTCGCGAACAGCAACAGAGATTTCTCTGCCTATTTTAGTGAAGACCTTTGCTCTTGCGCCGTCGGTCTTTTCTTTTTTTCTTTTAATGGTACTCCATTTTGAATGGCCTGACATTGATTTTCACCAATCTTTCTGATTATTTTTACAGTTATATAATCTATCACTTTTTTGAGGTTTTGTCAAGATGAAAGAAAATCAGCGCCTTTTTGATATTTACAGTGTAATTTTAAATGTGATCCCTGTGGTGCCAGAGGTAAAGACTTTGATTTTGCCCTTGTGCCTGTGCACAATAGCCTGAGCAATAGACAAGCCTATGCCGTATCCGCCTGTTTTTGTGTCTCTAGCTCTTGAGGAGTCGGCTCTGTAGAAACGGTCAAAGAGATGTGAAACAGATTTCGGATCTATATATTCGCAGGTGTTATAGCTTTCAATGATAATATTTTTGCCAGATTTATAAAGGCTAAGCTTAATATGACCGCACTCGTCAGTGTACTTTATAGCATTGTCGCAGAGAATGGTAATAAGCTGTCTTATTTCAGCCTCATTGCCGTGGTAGTAAAGATTATCTGCGGCAGAGTAGGAGAAGTTTTTCTTTGCAACTTCAGCACTGATTTCAAAGTTTGATGCAGTTTCAAGAACGACAGTGCTGATATTGAAGTTGCAGTGATGTTTATCATCGTGGATTTCATTGAGTTTAGTCAGCTCCACAAGATTTTTAACCAGATGAGTGAGTCTTGCAGTCTGATTTTTAATACTGGTTGTCCACTCATTTTCACCCTGACACATTTCTAAAACTTCTGCATTGGCAGAAATAATGGTCAGAGGAGTTTTTAGTTCGTGGCTTGCATCTGTGATGAATTGCTTTTGCTTTTCTATGCTGTCTGCAACGGGTCTGAGGGCACTTCTGGATAGCCAATAAACCAATACGGCAAGCACGCTTATGGTGATAACGCTGACAAATACAGAGGCAAAAGCCAGGGCCAGACACTGAGCAAGATCTCTCTGTAAATCAAGAAAAACAATCATTGATTTATTACCGTCTACGGTGTAAAGGTATCTGTAGTAACCCACTGTACCGTAACCGGGATGCCCTTCGTTGTATACAACCTGAGCATATTCAAAAGCTGTTGTGTTGTCAACGGCAGCAATATGTTCTGTTGATATTTTAGTAACAAGGTTATCTTTAAGCTCCACAACAAAATATCGTGTGGAATAGGGTGTCTCAATATTCAGATGCATTTCACCGAAAGGGTTGAATATGTTGGAAAAACGGTTGTCTGTTTCTATATATGAGTTGGGCAACACGCCACCATTGTTGGCTATGGTCATCAGAATGTTTTTTATATCAGAATCACGCTGATATATGTTAATGGCATTCACGGCAAGAGACTGCACCAACACGAGTGAAGCAAGAGCGAACATAGCAATGGCCATAAATTTTCTCTGCAGTTTTTTCAGCATAGGATTTTTTAACATCAGGCTCATAGTTTAATCCCCTTTGATTTGCTTTCAGGATTTTTCTTCAAGAGTATATCCTACGCCTCTGACTGCTTTTATTTCGACATTTGCACCAAGATTTGAAAGCTTTTTGCGAAGATAGGATATATACACCCAAACTACATTGATTTCGGCTTCGGTTTCATAGCCCCAGATACGCTCCATAAACTGTTCGGTGGAAATGAGTCTGCCGGGGTTTGACATAAGCATTTCCATCATCTGAAATTCTTTGTTGCCAAGGCGCAGGGAATTTTGGTCTGCACTGAGTTCATAGGTTTCGCGGTTAAGTGAAATATTTCCTGAAGAAAGAACGTTGGGAGAGAATTCAGACTTTCTTCTTGTGATTGCTCTGATTCTTGCAAGAAGCTCACCCATAGAAAAAGGTTTTGTCAGATAGTCGTCGGCACCAAGGTCAAGGCCGAGAATTCTGTCGTCAACTTCAGCTTTTGCTGTGAGCATAAGTACGGGTGTTGAAATTCCTTTATCACGGAGTTCCTTGAGTACGTCAAGACCGTTCATTTTCGGCATCATAATATCAAGAATAATACCGTCATAATTTTCGCAAAGGCCATAGTCCAGAGCGTCCTGACCGTTAAACACAGCGTCAACAGAATAGTTGTTATGTTTTAAAATTGCACAAAGAGCTTTTGATAATTCTTTTTCGTCTTCTGCTAATAAAAGTCTCATATAAAACCTCCTGAAAAAAGAGTTATAGCTATTATATACCATTATAAAAATTATTTCAATTAAAAGGATAAGTTATCCTCTTTTAAAATATAATATTTCCTAAACTTTAAATAAACTAAAAAACACAGAATTCTTATGGTGAATTCTGTGACGGTGAGGATATATTATTTTTCGGTGGGGTCATTTTCGGTTGTTGTCTCTGTGGACTCTGCCGTATCGGGTTCTCTCAGAGCTGAATTTTCAGAAATATATGACCCTGAAACCCAACCGTAAAGATCAAGAGAGGGTACATAAACGTAAACCCACAGGTTGTTCTGCAGACTTTTGCCGATTGCCTGCAAAGATGTGCCGTTGGAAATGCTGTCTATCTGAGCGTAAGCGTTGTCAGGGCCTTTTCTCAGAGGAAGACCATTTTCGCTTATAACCGTGCAAAGAGTGCTTTTAAAAGAGATATCCGGTGAGACGAGACCGAGAGAGCTGTCAAACTCACTTTCAGCAGTAGTCTCGAGAGGCTTTGTGTCGGTTTCCTCACTCGGCAGGGTACTTAACAAAGATGAAAATGCAGGGGTAAGGTTAAAATATTGTGCCAGAGAAAAAACGCCTATAAGCAACAGGCTGATTAAAAATATTGACACCATAGATACAGCTATTTTAGTTTTTGAATCTTTTTTCTCTTTTGGAGGTTCAGTATAAATATAAACGGGTTCGCTTTGGAATATAGGGTTTTCAGTGTTTTTTGGCTGCGGAATTTTGTCATTTACGCTGTCTTCAGAAGTCTGAATATTCAGGTCAGGAAATTTTTGTGGTGTGCCGCAATAAGGACAGTAGTCCTCGGTGCCTGCAAGGGTGTTGTTGCAATTTTTGCAATTCATAGTGTTACTCCTTTGTGTGTTTTTTTATAAAGAAGTCTATCACCTATGTGAAGAAAAGATTGTCGCATATAGTAAAAAGATTAAAAACAGAAAGAAACCGAGTATCCTGACTTATACTCGGTTTCTTCTACATATTTGAAAGGAGAGGGGAGTGCGAAGGGAAGGAGGGATGATGAATGAAAAATCGGAAAAAAACACACATCAATTCCCTATCGCACAATCACAGTATATAGGTGTTACTTTAAAAGTAATTTAAAGGTAGGTTAAGGTCTGTTGTATTTTATGTAAACAATTTTTGGACTGTATTTCATAAAACTTTCACATTACCAGTGACTTGCACCGCAAGCACAAATCTTTTTGCCGGGGCTGAATATCATATAAAAGAAACAGGAAATAGCCCACCAGAACTTTGTCCAGCCAACGCTTGCGTGACAGTCGCAATGGCAGTTGCCTTCTTTTTGTACTTCACCCAGTTTGTATGAGGAAAGCCAGGTGATGACAGACTCACTTTCGTTTGTAACTATTTTTTTGCCTTTTGCATTTTCGGTTTTCATACCGCAATCTGCAGGTTGATTCAAAAGGTCGCTTGCAACAGCGAGGTGCACATTGTGGTGTCCGCTGTCGTAATAGTTGTATTTGTTAAAGGTGGTTATTCTGCAGTGAGAGGGTATTTCTGTTGTGTCCTTGAGCAAGTTCCAGAAGGGCTTTGCAAAAGTAATATGAGATGCAGTTGTGTCTTTGGTGCAGGTTATAAGCCAGATGGGAGTATTTTTCATAGCTTTTGCCTGGTCGGCTGTAACACTGTCAAAGGGAGCCATAATTATCAGAGCAGCAAAGAAATTAGGATTGTTCGAAGCTACGCTTATAACGCCTGCAGCCCCCATACTCCAACCGCCAAGATAAATTCTGGAAGTATCAATATTATCAGAATGTGAAGCTATGTAATCTTTGATAAGCTTCATAAGATCAGCGTGATATGAAGTCAGGTCCCAGGTGTTTATATCTCCACCCGGAGTTCTCGGCATAAGAACAAATGCACCACCGGAATCTTTGAAGCGAGATTGATATTCACTGCTTGACCAATTAAAGAAGTCGGAAGCGATTAATTGTTCACCTTCATATGAGCCGCTGTATTTTCCGTGAAGCAGAACAACAAGAGGATATTTTGTATTGTCGGTTTCATCTTTTACGGGTGAATATGCCCGGTAATCAAAGCCGTGCGATTCGCCTTTATCCCATTGTGCCACGAGAGCGTCTTTACCTTGAGACAGATTAGCCGCACTGCTTATTGGCAAAATTGTAAAAGGTGTTATGAAAAGCAAACAAAGGATGAGAGAAATAAGTTTTTTCATAAGATAGGTACCTGCTTTCTTTTACTATAGTTACAGTTTACTACTAAAATTAATAATTGTCAAATTTGTTTTGGAGAAAATAAAAGCTACGAGAAAGCTGGTTACTCGTAGCAAGTGTGTAATATCTTTTTTGGCAAAACTTTGTCCGCAATAATCAAACTTTTATATAAGTTTGATAAAGATTAATACAGTGTCTTTGAAAGAATGAAGCAGGTCCACAGAGCAATTACAAAAAGGCCTTCTGCAGGAATTGCAAGTTTGGTGTAAGGACATTTCCAGCCCTTATCAACGAAAAGGAAAATTGTTCTTGTTGTGAAAACAGTAGTTGAAAAAATCAGACCGCCAACAAGTGAATGAACAGGTGTGCCTGTTGCATAGGTAACATAAAGAAGGAATGCACCTAAGGCAAATGAGATGCCGCCATAGTAAACACGGATTTCAGTTTTACCTGCATTGTCAACAGGCTTTACAGAAAAGCTCTCAGCATTTTTGATGGGGCTGATTATGAATACGATTGCCATACCGAAAAAGTATAAAGCAAGACCGATTACTGCAACGGCAGCAGGAATGTTTGACATAAGAATTTCTTTCATATTTTTACTTCCTTTCAAGATTGTAAGCATATCTTAGCATAAAAAAATCACGAGGTAAAGACTTTTATTTGTTTTTTATAGTTCGTATGGTCTTTTCGCTGAAAAAAGCAAGACTGAGACAAAGGAACAAAAGAACAAAAGGAGTAATTCTGAATGTGGTGGCTGAAGCAACAAAACCATAGGTCAGCTGCACTGCAAAGCCTATGCTGTAGGCTCCGCCCATATGATAACCGGTTATGTCTGCACTGTATTCTTTACCGAAGCGAGAGGGAACAGCGTGTAGAATACTGGGGAAAACAGGTCCGAAGCCTATACCTATAAGCAGAAGTCCGGCGAGCGAAACTGTTCCCAAAGGCAGAAGCAAAACTATTATACCTATAAAGGAAACCGCTATGCCACCTCTGATAAGGGTATTGTCACTGCATTTCATTGACAGGAAACCCGAGATAACTCTGCCGAGCATAATACCGCCGTAATAAAGAGATACCCACATAGCTGCAGTATCCGGTGAAAGACCCAGAGTGTTGATTATATAGGTTGCGCCCCAGGTGCCCAGAAGGAATTCCATTGAGCAGTAAAGACCGAGAGAAATTATGCTTGTGATAATACCGTTTGTTTTGAGAATATCTATAAAACTTTTGTTTGACTTTTCTTCGGACTCTGCCGAACCCTGAGACTCCAAACCTTTCCATTTCGGCAGGGTAAATAAAACAGCCAAAGCAATAACAAGTTGCATAAGAGCAACTACCCTATAGCCGTTACGCCAGGAACCTTCCTGACCTGTGAGAAACTGTGCCATAATTATAGGGCTGACAGTTACACCGATACCCCAGAAACAGTGAAGCCAGTTCATATGCTGAGCCTTGTAATGAAGTGATACGAAGTTGTTGAGACCTGTATCAATAGCACCTGCACCATAGCCCAGTATAATAGAAAAAATCATCATTATATATATGTTAGGAGAAAAACTGATGCCTACAAGACCTGCGGCGGTGAGGAAAATAGAAAACAGAGTCACTTTACCTGTGCCGAATTTTCTTATAAGAGTACCTGCGACGAAGCTGACACCACCTGTGCAGATACCGATAATGATGCTATAGACAGATGCGAAACTCTCTTCTATGCCGAAATCCAGATGAACCACGGGCCAGGACACTCCGAAAAGCGAGTCAGGCAGCCCCAGTGATATGAAAACAATATAAATTACAATCAGTAGCAGTAACATAATATTTATACCTTTCTGTTTTATAGAGGTATTGTAGTATTAAACAACAAAAAAATATATCATATTTACGATATTGGTATCGTGTTTTAGAGATGAGTTAAAGTGGAAATCCCCTCCTTGTGGGAGGGGAGCTACTATATACGCAGGTTTTAAGAGAAATAGATTATAACAGCTTTACCCTTAAATGGTGTTCATTATTTGTTAATATAAATTGTGCAACTATTCCATACACGGGATGTATTATACTTTAAAATAAAGTGACTGCGGAGGTTTTTATATGAAATCAATTAAAAAGGCGCTTTGCCTAGTGCTTACAATGCTCACAATTTTCTCCTGCTGCAGCGTAGCACTCGCTGCGGAAGAAAAAGAAGATTATCCTCTTATTACCGTATGTGGCTTAGGCTACGGTTGTGTTAATATTTACTATGAGGATGACCCTGAGCATACACCTCTTTTCTATCCTATAGATGCTGGCAGATTAATCGGAAATCTCGGAAACGTCGGTGATTATATTGTTGATGCAATAAAAAAGAAGAAACCGGATGTTTTACATAACATTATATATAATTACATTGCAGATTCCTTCGGTATGCTTGCTCTTACTCCTGAAGGCGAGAATATGCCCGGTGTCGCTAACGACGAGCCTTTCCTCAGAGAGATGGGAGAAAACAAGTATGAGTTTATCTGCGATAACAGACAATATCCTTTTGTATTAGCAGCTCAGCTTCGTACAGCAATTGATCAGGTCAGAGAAAAGCACGGCACTGATAAGGTTGAGCTTATAGGCTCAAGCTACGGTGCTAATGTTGTTGCAGCTTATGTACATCTTTATCCTGAGGAATGCCATAAGCTGGATACAGTTATGCTCCGTGTTCCCTCTATCGGCGGTATAAACTTTATCGGTGAGCTCTGCACAGGTAATTTCACCATCAATCCAATAGCTTTCTGTGATTTTGTTCACCGCCTTGCAGGTGAAGGTATTATTCCTGATTTTTGCTATCTTATGGAAGAAGCAGGCATTCTTGATGTTTTCCTTAATGCACTTGTAGTGCCCATATTCCAAGAAGCGGTTTACGATGCTGTGTCAGATGCAGCACGTGATTATCTCGCTACGCTTCCTGCGCTCTGGGTATCTTTACCTGATTCGTATTTTGAGGATGCTATGATCTATATGTACGGCGAGGATTATAAAAATCCTAACCATAAATATGCAAAGCTCATCAAAGAAATGACATTCTATCACTATGAAATCGCAAACAAGGTAGTAGATATCTTTACTGATTTAGAGAAAAATGTCGAAGGTGTCAATGTGGCTATGATTACAAAATATGGTATAGCTGCAATTCCTCTCGGTACAGATACAAACCTTATGGATGACGGACTTGTAACTGTTCCTGTTTCTTCCTTCGGTGCTACCTGTGCTACTTACGGTGGAAAGCTTCCTGTTGATTATGTTCAGCAGAGATATCCCGAATACAATCTTATGAGTCCCGAAAGAGATATCGACGCTTCAACTGGCGCTTTCCCTTTCAGAACGTGGTATATCAAGGGTCTTGAGCACACTACCGAAAATACAGATTATCTTGCTCTCATCGATGAAATTATATTTGAGGATATTGACATTTTCTCCAAGCCCAACCGACCTCAGTTCCTTGCAGTTTCCGAGGAAAATCCTGATATGCTTGAGATTGTTGAAGCCAAGGAAGAAGAGACTTCTCTTTATGATATCCTCTTCGGAATCTACAGAAAGATATTCCTTCTTCCTAAAACGATTTTTGAAAAAATCAAGGGCTTAATCGCTATCGATTAATTTGAAGGTGCTTTTGAAAGCAAAAAATATAATACGCCTATAGTTAAAATTGGATGCATCCCGAATGTTAGACATTGTGATATAATGTTTAACTTTGGGGTGCATTTTTCACGAGAAAATATTTGCTTTTGATAGAGACGGCAGTAAACCGAAGTTTTCACTTTGGTCATTGCTTCGTGATCTATTGCAGTTTAGTCTATTTTGTGGTGTAAAGATGGGCAATGAGGTTTCGATCTCCTGATAGTACTATCCCTGGACAAACAAGGGTACAAAAAAACAAGGGCAATCTGATGATTACCCTTGAGTTAGTAATAATATAATAAATTATATCTTTTTAAGGATTTCTAATGAAACATTTTCAAGAAACTTAATAAAATTGCTGGCAACAGATTCGATAGAATCCCACTGCTTAAAGAGATCTTTAGCTACATCTGCAAATATTTTGAAAAACTCTAATAAATCCATAGTAAACTCCTTTCAAATATTTAACCCACTGCTTTTTACGGGGCAATCAAAACTTTTTAAGAAATTCAAGTGAAACTTTTTCAACGAAGTCGATGAAATTATTAGCTACATCTTCAATGAGATTCCACTGTGAAAAGAGTGATTTTGCAACATCTGCAAAAATTTTAAAGTACTCTAAGAGTTCCATAATAAGCTCCTTTCTGTAATCATTCTATCAGCCGGATAAGCAGTTTTTTAATAACTGTTTATGCTATGTGCGGAATTTTGTCCATCACGATCAGATGTGACAAATATTCATATGTCGCCACAGTATACATTCTTTTTTTATAAAAGTCAATGATTTTGCCGATAAAAAAGTCGACATCTCTCGAATTTTAAACATTTTCGCAGCAAATTGTTGAAAATACAGATTAAAAGTACGTTCAGACTTTATAGTCGGCAAGAATTAAAGATATGTCTTTTTGGTAGATGTTGCTGCCTAAAACATCACCGTTGGCACTGAAGCATATAGCTCGTATGTCGGTAGGATCTTCCCAATAAGGATTCTCGTTTTCCGGTGTGGGCTTAAGAAAATCGCCAAGATATTTCAGTGCATTTCCTGACGGAAATATCACGTTGCCTTCATTGGTAGCAATACCCATATCATAAAATTCAGTGATGAGTTCACGGGTACGGATATTGTATTGATTATCATCTTCTGCATTTACGAGCCAGGCGGGTTGCACTCTGATTGGTGTTCTTGTATCTAGGACAGCTTGAGCAAATGTTTTGACAATATCCAAAGGAATAGTTTCCTGATGAAAAGCATCTACCGAAAGAAGAATATCATTGACGCCACATTCAGATAACATAAGTGCAACGGATTTTATTTTATCATAATCTTTGCTGAAATAACCGTTGGTGATAAGCTGACGGTGGGGAATATTCATTTCGGTGGCAGTTTTATGTATTGCACAAACAATATCAGGGCGCAATAACGGTTCGCCACCAAAAGTCATAACAGAGGTAATATTGTATTCGTTGGCAATTTTTCTCACGGCATCGCTTGCCAGAATTTCATCAATACTGTCGTTGCTTTTGTGGTCACCTTGTGAGCAGTGTTTGCATTTGCCGCTACAGGCCATAGTCACAACGAACTCAATGCGGTTTAGATTTTTGAGGCAGGTGTTCATTTGATTGTTCCTCCTGAGATTTATCACTGTATGTCATTTTATCATATAACACGCCAAACATCAATCTTTATGCGGTGTATAATCAGTGCCACTAAATAATATTATTTGTCTCGTTTACCGAGTGCGAAAGATGTACAATGAGGTTTATGTTACCGCCTGAATAAAAAAATAATCCGATAACCACTGCAAAAGAACAGATAGTTTCGGATTATTTTGCTTTTGGTGGAGACGGCGGTAATCGAAACCGCGTCCGAAAACTCGTCCACACAACTTTCTCCGGGTGCAGTCAGTCTTTTGACGTTCCCTCGCACATACGCCGAATGACAGGCTTACGTGCTCAGTATCCTCTGATGCGTGACGGCATACGAGGATGCTCTGCCGTACACGTTCACTGCTAGTCGACGCCTTTAGTTAAGCCGCAGTACTCTTAACCAAGACGGGCCGCATTAGGCAGCCTTTAAAACTGTATTATTGT
>JAZQZO010000136.1:0-3261 GCA_045634065.1 Acutalibacteraceae bacterium | reverse complement strand
AGCAGTAGGTCGGGGGTTCGAGTCCCTCAAAGCGCGCCATTTGTGGTGGATATAGCTCAGTTGGTTAGAGTGCCAGGTTGTGGCCCTGGAGGTCGTCGGTTCGAATCCGATTATCCACCCCATTTTTTTATATCCAAAATTAAATATAGGGGTGTCGTCAAGCGGTAAGACACAACACTTTGACTGTTGCATTCGTAGGTTCGAATCCTGCCACCCCTGCCAGAAAAAAATAGAACGGCACCCTAGTGGTGCCGTTTATTTTTTTTGATGAGCTTAAAGGGAAGTGAGGCAGGATTCGAAGTAGGAGCAGTAGTGAATGAAGCTCCGGTGGAGCTTCAGAGCCGCGAATGACCGAAGCCGCGTGGCGCGGCAAGAGTCGAATCCTGCCACCCCTGCCAAAAATCCCGTTCGTGTCAGCGAATGGGATTTTTACTTTTTACTTTTTCACTATTCACTATTCACTATTCACTTTTCACTTTTCACTCATCCTTACTTATGACAGGATTTTTGGCGAGGTAATAGGTAAGAAGTAATAGTGAAGAAGTGAGGGTGGGATATTTGCACCTGATTGTAATTTTGTATTATGTATGATATAATCATTTTGACAAAGGAGTGTGATTGTATGAAAAGGACTTGGATTATTGTTATAATTGCTTTGTTAGGTATTGCTGTTATCGGCGGTTATGTTGTTCTTGACAATATTTTTCCAAAGGCAAAACCTATAAACTGCCCTACTGAAGAAAGCATAACAACAATTACACTCGTTCAGAATAATGGCAGTTCTCTTGTTGTTGAAACAACAGATATTAGTGAGATTTTGAAGAATATCACCGATGCTATACCTACAAGAGCAATGAGTGTAAATGATTATCCTACTACAAAAACTTATTACACCATAGAGGTTGATACCTCAGCAAGACAATATCGATATTTATTGTATATTGAAAACTCACAAGTGTACATTGAACTTCCCTATGAGGGCATTTATAAATCAAACCAACAATTCCTTGATTTCATCGCAGAGTATTTCAAGTACTGACAACTTCCAATTTATCGATTCGCCGCTAAATTGGATAAGAAACATATAGCTATTGTAACTCGGCTCAAATAATGTGGTATCCTTTTGGTCGTAAAATGCGGGAGAAGTCTTAGATTTTTTATTATTAATTTTGTTACATAACATTGACAAACGTGCATTGCGGTATTACAATAAACTCGTTATAAACAGGGGGAATATCATAATGAAAGATTTAAAAAAATATCAGGGAATAATACCTGCATTTTATGCCTGTTATGAGAATGACGGGTCAGTTTCACCCGAAAGAACTAAGGCTTTTGCCACGTATCTTTATCAGAAAGGAGTCAAAGGTCTGTATGTATGCGGATCCTCTGGTGAATGTATTTATCAGAGTGTAGCTGAAAGAAAGCTGATTCTTGAAAGCGTAATGGAAGCAGTCGGTGATAAGCTAACGGTTATAGCACACGTTGCCTGCAATAACACTGCTGACTCAATGGAGCTTGCAAGGCACGCAGAATCACTGGGAGTTGACGCCATAGCCGCAATTCCTCCCATATATTTCCATCTGCCTGATGAAGCCATTGCAAAATACTGGAACGATATATCTTCTGCAGCACCAAACACTGACTTTATAATTTATAACATACCGCAGCTTGCAGGTGTTTCTCTGACAATGCCACTTTATAAGCAGATGCTTAAAAATCCGAGAGTAATCGGTGTCAAAAACTCATCAATGCCCACTCAGGATATACAGATGTTTAAAGCACAGGGCGGAGATGATGTGATAATTTTCAACGGCCCCGACGAACAGTTTGTTGCGGGCAGAGTAATCGGTGCTGAGGGCGGAATCGGCGGTACCTACGGTGTAATGCCTGAGCTTTTTATCGAGTGCGACAGACTTATCAAAACAGGTGAATTAGCAAAAGCACAAAAAATGCAGTACGCCATAAACGAAATAATCTACGCTATGTGCGACTGCAAATGTAATATGTACGCGGCTGCAAAGGAAATTTTGCGTCTTCAGGGAATCGATATCGGTGATGCTCGTGAGCCTCTTACAAAGCTCAAAAATGAGAGCAAACCGCTTGCGGCAAAGGTCAAGGAAATGATTGATAAAGCAAAAGCTGAGTTTATAAATTACTCTAATACATAAGGAATTTTGCTGAATCGTAGAAACGAAGAATTTGAAATCTGTATCGGTTCTGATAATAAACAGCAAGTATATGAACAGCTGCCCTGATATAGGGGCAGCTGTTTTGTATAATTATTTTTTAAATAAAGTTCCTGCCAGTTCATCAGTGTCCTTTAGATTTATTCTCTTTGATGCTATATATGTTTTAAGTTTTTTGCCGTCATTGGTTTTTGCCGTTGAACTGAATTTACCATAACCGCAAATAACAAATGTACCATCCGGTAACACAACATTACCACAATATCCCGTATCAGCACAAGCATAATACTCAGGGGTTATCTGGTTTTCTTCGTATATATGAGCGAGTTTAATTCTGTACTGACCTTCGTTTCCGTTCTTGAGGTCTTCATAAGTACCGACCCAAGCGATAAGTCCTTCGCTTATCCAGCCTTTTCTTTTGTCCTTTTTCTTTGCATAAGATTCGGCTTTATTTCCTCTTTCGATAGAACGGAAAGTAATCAGTAACCTTCCGTCACCGGAGTATTCAGCCTTATGTCTTTCACCGTTTAATGCTGCCGGAACTTCTTTGGGTACACTCCAGGTTTTCCCTTCATCCTTTGAGAAAGCAACCATTGAGTTTATTTTTTTAGATTGGCTTCTTGCAATAAGACAGAGTTCATCTCCTTGTCCGTTTTCAGAACGCACCACCTCAATCTCACACATTTGCGCTTTTTTCTCTATTTCGCGGTGAGGTGCAAGATATTTTTCAGGAGTACTCCATTGTACATTTCCGGCTTCGTCAAAAGAAAGAATAGTCTTGTAATTATAAAATTGGGAATCGTGAAAAAATCCCATCCATTTATTTACAAATACGCCGTTTTCTTTGAGTCTTGTAAGACTTGCCATTGCAACTATAGGAATTACAGAAAAATCATCGTCAAAGCTAAAAAATCTTTTGAATTCCGACCAGGTATGACCTTCATCGTCGGAAACTGAACATTCAAATCCGCCCGGTGTTTTCATATTAGGCCATTTTGAATTAGCTGAAATAAGAATCAATTTATCCGGCGTACCATCAGAAAATTCAAGTCTGTAGATCGTGGGAGTTTCA
>JAZQZO010000135.1:0-14560 GCA_045634065.1 Acutalibacteraceae bacterium | reverse complement strand
GTGACAGTATTTATCGGAGAGAATTTCACCGGTTTTGAGGTTGAACTTGAGTGTCTCTTTAGTTGTTACAATCTCGATTTCGTTCTTGCTTACATATTCTGCGGATATAATCTTTTCATCGGTTTTATCAAAGAATACTTTCAGCAGATTCTGTGCAGCCTTGTCGTAATCGCCTGCGTTATCGGATACAAAAAGAACGTTACCGCAAAGGTTATTGATTCTGCCGAGGAGATATTTCTGCTCGTCGGTGAATTTGAGGTTGTCTTTTCTGAGGAAGAATACGTCAGGGTCATTCATCCATACTCTGCCGTTCATATGACGACGGAAGATGGAGTTGTTGATAGCACTTCTTGCGTTGAGCATTTCGTTACTTACCTGAATACGGCTGTAGAACTTGCCTTTGTATGTAAGGTCAACGTCACAGCTGATACGACAAGCGTCACAGATACCAATAGCGGGACCCATAGGTACGCCGCAACCGAGGAAGAGCTTATCGCCGACACACTCACGGAGAAATTCCATAGCATCGCACATAATTTCACCGCGGCTCTTACCGTGACGGGGTTTGATGCACTGACTGTAGAGGAAGTCGAGCTTAACCATATCATAGCCCCACTCACCCAGTACAACATCAAATACGTGTCTGAGATATTCTCTTACTTCTTCGTTGTAGATATCGAAAGTATAAGCGCCACCCCAAGCGATACAGCCAACCATAGGTTTGCCGTTTTCGTGCTTGATGAGCCAATCGGGATGCTCTTTAGCCATACGTGAAATTTTCTGACAGCTGAAGGGTGCCAGCCAGATACCAGCCTTGTAACCCTTCTTATGAATTTCGTCTGCAATATATTTCATACCCTTGGGGAATTTTGCAGGGTTAGGATCAAGCCAGTCACCGATAAAGGTTTCATAACCGTCGTCAATCTGGAAAATGTTAACCTGATCTTTATAGGGGTCAAGACCGTTAAGGTCACGGATGATGATATCTTCGGTGATGTTCTGGAAGTAGTTGTACCAGGATGTGTAACCGCTCATCATACCGAATCTTGTTTCGGGCATCTTCCACATACCGAAGTACTTGTCGAAAACTTCTTCATAATCGCCTTCAAAGTAAACGATATCAAAAATCTTGAGAGGCTCTGAAACAATTTTACCGACAAGGTCTTTGCAGAACTGGAAACGGCCTTCCTTCATTTTTACTTTGAAGATTGTATAGCCTGTTTTTTCACTGAGTGAACCCCAGAGTTTAACGTTGTCACCGCGCTTGATGTATGTATAGCAATGGCTGTGGAATTCGCCGGGTTTGTATGAGTAGTTTATCATCCACTCGTCGCTTGTCTTTCTTGCAAGGTCCTTGGTATATTCTGAAATATTAGCAAGCTTAATGGTACCGGGCATAATTTCATCTTCGGTCCATTCCTTTGTTTTTGTCCAGGACTGATAACCTGCGCCGAAGAATTTGTCACCTTTTTTGAAGTTGAAAGGCATTTCAGCATAGAAGTCAACCATTTCAAAGTTCTTTTTGGGGAAGAGGGTAACTGAGTATTTGCCGTCAGTATTTTCGATTTCAAGACGGTAGTAGTCGTTTTCTTTTTCTGATGAGGTAATAATCTCATTGCCGTATTTGAATTTTACTGTGTACTTTTTGTTCATAGGTTCATCTCCTTCAAATAATTATACAATACATATTATATACTCATAGAAATTTAAATCAAGGATATTTTGTTAATATTTACGTTTGAATGAAACCAGACTGCATAAGCCGGGGCTAAGGTGCAGTCTGCGTGATATTTTAATTATTTGCCTGTAATATTTCGCGCAACGTGAACACCACTGGCTGAAGCGTGTGAAAGAGAATGAGTGATACCGCTGCCGTCACCGATGATATATAAGCCTTTGTGCTTGGACTCAAGATTTTCATCAACATCAACTTCCATATTGTAGAATTTGACCTCAACACCGTAGAGCAGAGTATCCTCATTAGCTGTACCGGGAGCGACTTTATCAAGAGCATATATCATTTCAATGATACCGTCTAAAATTCTCTTTGGAAGCACAAGGCTAAGGTCGCCGGGAGTGGCATTGAGGGTGGGCGTGATAAAAGCTTCCTGAATGCGGCTTGGGGTGGAGCGTCTGCCTCTGATAAGATCGCCGAATCGCTGTACGATTACGCCGCCACCGAGCATATTGCTGAGCTTGGCAATTGACTCACCGTAACCGTTTGAATCTTTAAAGGGTTCTGAAAAATGTTTAGCAACGAGAAGAGCGAAGTTGGTATTGTCTGTCTGCTTTGCGGGATCTTCGTAGCTGTGACCGTTTACGGTGATAATACCGTTAGTGTTTTCGTTAACAACTGAACCTTTAGGGTTCATACAGAATGTGCGTACTTTATCGCCGTATTTTTCTGTGCGATAAACAATCTTACTCTCGTAAAGTTCATCTGTGAGATGTGCAAAGACTGCTGCCGGAAGTTCGACTCTTACACCTATATCAACACGGTTTGATTTTGTGGATATATCAAGTTCACGACATACGGACTCCATCCACTTGCTGCCGCTTCTGCCGACAGAAATAATACATTTGTCGCAGGTGTGAGTCGAATCTGCAGTGATTACATTGTAAATACCGTTATCTGTAGATACAGAAACAACAGGGGTGTCAAAATGAAATTCAACCTTATCTTTAAGGTAAGCATATAAATTTTCGAGTACGATATAGTTGATGTCTGTACCAAGGTGACGTACGGAAGCATCAAGCAAATGCAGGTCATTCTGAATGCATTGAGTTTTAAAGCGTGTACCTGCTGTAGTATATAATTTTGTTCCTTTTCCACCGTATAGGAGATTGATCTCATCTACATATTGCATAAGCTCTAAAGCGTACTTTTTTCCGATGTATTCATAGAGAGTACCACCGAAATCATTGGTGATATTATATTTTCCGTCAGAGAAAGCACCTGCACCGCCAAATCCACTCATAATACTGCAGGTTTTGCAGTTGACACAGGTTTTGATTTTTTCACCGTCTATAGGACATTTACGCTTGTTGAGAGCGTGACCGGCCTCGAATACAGCTACCTTTAATTCCGGATTTTGTTTGATTAATTCATAAGCTGCAAAAATACCTCCGGGACCTGCACCGATAATAATAATGTCTTTTTTCATTTGAAAAATCCTCCTTGGCTTATTGTGGAAAAATAAAAGACCTTTATCGGAATAGATAAAGGTCGCCTTCAAAATATTCCCCCTCATTATAACACGATTGAATTGTACTGTCAATACAAAGTGATTGATAGTTGTTTTGGAAAAAATAGAACAAAAACAGCAATCTTTAAGTCTGTTGTTCTTTATTGTGGTTTCTAAAAATCACTTAGATGTGGTTGAAATTATATCCGGTCACTGTAGTTTTTTATGACAATATATTAAATGATAACTGCCCCCACGAAAGTGAGAGCAGTTGCAGTGTTCAATTCAACAAAATTAACTTTAAATTAGCGGTTGTCAAGAGCTTTTTTCACGATCTCCACATCGCGGATTTTATCACCGCTTACATACTTGCCGTTTTGATAATAAGATTCCGAATTGATATTTACAATAGCGTCGGTAGGCACATACAAAACGGCTTTCATACCTTGCGGGAGAGTAAGGTCGATAATATAATCCCGGTCAGTCTTTTCAAAATGGAGAGTGATTAACCCTTTTACGCTCGTAACGGTGCAGTTTATGCTGTCTGAGAGAGTATATTGAGGATCGATTTTAACTTTTTCATAGCCTGCTTCAAGGGGAGTAATACCTGCGAAATGTTTGCTCATTATAACGAGAGGGCCGCCACTCCAGGCGTGATTCATAGTACCTTGCCAAGAATTCCAGAATTCCCATAGAGTTGAATAGTCTTTGTTAACCATACCCTCGTATCTGTCTTTGATTCTGTCCCTTGCAGCTTCATATTTTCCCATTTTGCAAAGAGCTTCAAGAACATAGTATTCCATATACGGACTTGAATTTTTAGTGGTTGTAAGCACATTTGTAATAGTATCATACTGCTCTTTTTCTGAAAGACCTGATAAAACTGCCAGGGCATTGGCTCTGTCATCGGGTTCTTTAGCGTCTTCACTTCTGAAGCCTTCTTGAGTCCAAAGAGTCTTATAGCCGTTTGCTATAGAATTTTTTCTTTCGGTTATAAAAGCGATATCATCTTTTTTACCCAAGAGTTCTGCCATTTCTTCTGTGGCAGAAAGAGCATAGTAAACCCAGGCGTTTTCAATGGCTGTCATATCTGCTTTTTTGCCCCAGTCCGGCCAATCCCAGGATCCGCTGCGATGAACAACAAGACCGCTTTCGCTGATTTCCCAAAGCTTCAGATAGTCGAGAGATGCATCATAAACCTTTTCGATAAAAGATTTGTCACCGGTATATTCATAGTAAGTCAGAAAACCTACAATTCCTGCAAGCTGCTGAACGGGAAGCTCAAAATAGTCACCGCTTATAGGTACAACAGTCTGAAGCACCTTTGAGTCGTCGATATGGGAGAGCATCGCCTCAACGCCCTTCTGATACAGCAGGTAGGAATTGCTGTCCATAGAGTACATTGTCATAATCATTTCGCTTGTGACATCGCCCCACCATTGGGCTCTTTCTCTGTCGGGACAATCCATAAAATTGTCGCGCATAGTGACATAAAGAGTGCGCAGAGATTTTTGCCAAAGAGAATTGAGAAACTCATCATCGCACTCAAAGTCACCGCAGAATGAGCTGTCATATCCGGTTTCGCGGTACTTAAGAGAAACAACCGTAACACCTTTCGGTATTTTATAGGTAATATGCTCACCGTTAAACCAGCCTAAAGCTTCAAATTCCTGCTCACCCTCTTTGGTTATATAGGTCGTTGAAACTGCACCTATTAAAGTGTTTTCTGTAGTTATACGTATCTTTTTACCGGCAGGTGCTATGATTTTAAGATAGGGAGTAAGCTGGGCGTTGTAGGGAATATCGACGGTGATTTTTTTGCCGAAAATCCCTTTCACAGTATAGTTTTCATAATCCTTTGAATTCTCATAATCCTTAAGACCGTAATCCTTTAAAAAGGGAATTCCTCTGGGATAGAGTTTGCCGTAGGGAGCCTCACCGCCAATGGCGTATTCGGTGGCGTTTTCCCAAGCTGAAACGTCATAATCGTCATTAAGCCAATGGGTCATATCTTCTCTTGCATCGAAATAAATGCTGTATTCAGGAAGTCTGTAATTAGGCGGATAAAGAGGACTGTCGACATAAGCACTGTTTCTTTTTATCTTCCAGCTTTTGTCGGAAAGTATAGTAACATCTTCTCCTACAGCTTCGAAAATGAAACCTCCCTGACCGCTGCCACTATAGGAGTAACTTGTTTCATTATCCCAATACCATACCAAAGCACAAATCGAGTTTTCTCCTTTTTTGAGATAAGGTGAAATATCTACGCTGTCATAATAGCCACTGTTTTTATCTGGACCACGTTTTACGCTTCCCTCAAAAACAACAGTTTCACCGTTTATGTAAAGCCAATATTTAGAATCGGCTGATATATCAGCAACAAGCTCTTCGGGTACTTTATCAAGAGTGAGCTTTTTATTAAAGCACATCCAGACATTTTTCTCCGTCAGGTTTTCCTTATCCCAAATCCATTTGGCTTTCCAGTCGTTCTTTTCTTCTGTTGAAATTACACTGTACTCAGGTAAGCTATCAGGAATATCGTAATCGTTTTTAAATGGTACCATTACCGAATCACCTACGGAAAAAATTGAAGAAATAAAAGCTCCTGCTATTGCCAGATAAGAAATAATAGTTTGTAAAATATTCATAGAAACCTCCTGGATATTGTTTGTGATGATAAAACTTGAAACGAATTAAATTTATATTAGGTTCATTTTATCATAAGCGGTTTGTAATTTCAACTGATGTGAATAATATAAAAACTTATAAACGAGTAAGGGTGAAATATCTGTAAAAGCTGTGCCTTAATTCACGATAGATACCCGTCAGGGAGTAGCAATAGGTTATATTGCAAAACCGACAGAAAAGTCAGCCTAACAAAAAAAGTCGCACTCCGAAAGGAATGCGACGATACATAAAAACTACAAAAATATATATTAAACTCTATTTTAAGCAAAAAATTGAGTATTCACAGGTCAAATCCCTTATGAATACTCAATATGGTGCGGATGACGGGACTTGACTCTTGCCGCGCAACGCGGCTTCGGTCATTCGCGGCTCTGACAGTCCACCGGACTGTCATTCACTACCGCTCCTACTTCAAGTCCCGATAGGTTTAGTTATAAAAATAAAAAGAACTACTAACGATTAGGTTGCAGTTCTTTTTTTTGGTGCGGATGACGGGACTTGAACCCACATGAATGTACATTCACTAGTACCTGAAACTAGCGCGTCTGCCAATTCCGCCACATCCGCATATTTAGTTGTTTGTGCTGTGCTTACAGTGAGCGCGTGACTCTTGCGGTACCCAAAGTTTGTTGCTCGCTTTTCGCGTCGCCAAACTTTGACCGCTGCGCCTTTTCGCATTCCCTTCATCGTCCATAGGACGCGGTCATGCTCAAAGCTGCCAATTCCGCCACATCCGCATTAAGTTAAAATGCTCTGAATTTTTACACGGTAGAGCAGACCGAGGTGGAGCTTATTACTTTCAGCTTAATCCACATATAAACTGTCAACGACAGCCTAATAATATTATCACAATTCTTGTGTTTAGTCAATAGATAATTTACTGAATTTTCAAACAAGTTTTAATGGACATATTTTAGTAATTGTTAGAACTAATAGATATTGACATAAAAATTCAGTGAGTATATAATTATAAAAAAACTAATCCCGAGGTGACAGCGATGTATAACAACTATCTTTTTGCCTATTTCAAAGGCAATGAGCCACAAAATGAATCTATTAACTATGCTTTAAGCAAAGATGGATATCACTTCACTCCTCTCAATAATAACGAGCCTTTTCTTTTTAACGAAAAAGGTACCAAAGGCATAAGAGATCCTTTTATTTTCAGGGCAGTTGACGGAACTTTCTATATTATAGGTACCGATATGCGCAGTGAACTTGGCTGGGCATCGAACCACGCAATGTGTGTCTGGCACAGCGACGATCTTGTTAACTGGGAGCAGTACGAGGGTATTGATATGGAAGACTACGGTCTGGTCGGCAGTGTACGCACCTGGGCACCCGAAGTTTTTTATGACAAAGAAAAAGAAATGTATATGATTTACTGGGCAAACGCTCAGCATTTTAAAGATACAGACGAGTGGACTAACACAGTTATGTGGTACGCTTATACCAAAGATTTCAGAAAACTCGAAACTGAGCCACAGATTCTTTACGCACCACCTTGCAAAAAAGATGCCATTGATGCAGACATAATCGAAAACGACGGCACTTTTTATATGTACTACAAAGATGAAAATAACAAGCGTATCTGCTATGTTTATTCAGATTGCCTGACAGGACCTTACAAAGAGCCTGAAAACAAAAGTGCATCGGCTTTTGATGAAGATACCGAGGGATGCTGTATGTATAAACTCGCCGGTACCGATAAGTGGGCGATGATAATGGATTCTTATTCAAAGGGTAAATATCTTATGCAGACCACTGAAGATTTCGTCAGCTTTACCCCTGTCGATGACGGTGACTATTTCCTGGATTTCTCACCGCGCCACGGCTCTATGCTCCTGATAAATGACGAAGAGTATGTCAGAATCAAAAATCATTTTGAAAAATAAACCTTTTATGCCACCGTTTGACGGTGGCTTTGCTTTTATCCGAAAAGGAAAATATTACAATGATTTGTTGACTTTGCAGGTTTATAGTGTTAATATCAGTGTAAACTTAATTCCTTAATCGGAGGATGTAAAAATGAGCAAAACAATAACAAAATCAGCGGTACTGATTCTTGGTGTGATAATGCTGTTGGCGCTGTTACCTTCGAATTTTTCAATAGCAGCGAAAACTCAGGAGGGATTTGAATATATAATTGAAGATGATAAGGCTGTTATAATCGGCTATACAGATGCGGCAACTCAGGTAGTTATACCATCACAGATAGACGGATATCCTGTTGTTGCCATAGGAAATTCAGATTATGCTCCTTTTACCGGAAGCGGGATAGTGTCAGTTGTTATTCCTGACAGTGTTGAAGTTGTCGGAATAGCAGCTTTTATGAACTGCAAAAAACTTCAATCTGTAAGTGTCGGTTTAAATGTAAAGACGGTTGAAAGGAATGCTTTCAGAAGTTGCAGTAGCATAGCAGCTGTATATTATAAAGGTTCATCTGAACAATGGAATGCCATTGAGTGGGGCAGTAATAATAATGCTCTGCAATATGCTGAAAATATAACATACAATTATATACCCGAAGATGTAAGCGAAAACCACAAACCTGTAAAGGTTGATGCAAAAGATGCCACTTGCGATGAAGACGGCAATACAGAGTATTGGTTATGCGGAATTTGTCAGAAAGTGTTTTCTGATGAAAATGCGTCAATTGAAATAACACGGGAGAGTACTGTTATTTCAGCGCCCGGTCACGACTATCCCGATGAGTGGACTGTTGATAAAAATGCGACTTGCAAAACCGACGGTACAAAGTACAGAGTTTGCACAAGGGCAAATTGCGGAAATATTGAAAGTGCTGTTATCCCTGCTAAAAATCATAAGGGCAGCGATGTTTATACTGATGATGAAAATATTGTTGCAGGTACTTGTAAAACTGTGAAGCGATGGGATAGGGTTACATATTGTTCAGATTGCAATGCAGAAATTGCACGTGAGACTGTTACAGGAGATAAGAACCCTACCAACCACACAGGCGGAAGTTATATAGCTGAGGAAAATATAGTTTTCGGTACTTGCAAAACTGCAAAGACCTGGAACGAAGTGACCTACTGCAAAGGCTGTGATGCGGAGCTTGACAGAACGCCAAAGACAGGTGAGAAGAATCCCACCAACCACACAGGCGGAAGTTACATAGCCGAGGAAAATATAGTTTTCGGTACTTGCAAAACTGCAAAGACCTGGAACGAAGTGACCTATTGCAAAGGTTGTGACATAGAACTCGGTAGAGTTTCAAAGACAGGAGAGAAGAATCCTACCAACCACACAGGCGAAAGTTATATAGCTGAAGAAAATATAGTTTTCGGTACTTGCAAAACTGCAAAGACTTGGAACGAAGTTACATATTGTAAAGGGTGTGATGCGGAGCTTTACAGAACGTCAAAGACAGGTGAGAAGAATCCCACCAACCACACAGGCGGAAGTTATATAGCTGAAGAAAATATAGTTTTCGGTACTTGCAAAACAGCTAAGACCTGGAACGAGGTGACATATTGCAAAGGTTGTGACACAGAACTCGGTAGAGTTTCAAAGACAGGTGAGAAGAACCCCACAAATCACACAGGCGGAAGTTATATAGCTGAAGAAAATATAGTTTTCGGTACTTGCAAAACTGCAAAGACCTGGCACGAAGTGACCTATTGCAAAGACTGTGACACAGAACTCGGTAGAGTTTCAAATACAGGTGAGAAGAACCCCACAAATCACACAGGCGGAAGTTATATAGCTGAGGAAAATATAGTTTTCGGTACTTGTAAAACTGCAAAGACTTGGAACGAAGTGACATATTGCAAAGGCTGTGACACGGAGCTTGGCAGAACGTCAAAGACAGGCGAGAAGAACCCCACAAATCACATAGGTGGAAGTTACATAGCTGAAGAAAATATAGTTTTCGGCACTTGCAAAACTGCAAAGACCTGGAACGAAGTGACATATTGCAAAGACTGTGATGCAGAGCTTGGCAGAACGTCAAAGACAGGTGAGAAGAATCCTACCAACCACACAGGCCCTACATTCACACAGAAGGAAAATGAGGCAGAGGGTACTTGCGTAGCAAAGGCAACCTGGCAAGAGGTTACTTATTGCAGTGATTGCCGTAAGGCTGTGAAATCTGTGACTGTAACAGGAGAAAAGAATAAGGACAAACATAGTTTTGGCAGTTATGTTAGAGAGAAAAATCCTGCTTGTACGGTGAAAGGCTCCGAGTATGCAACCTGTTCATACTGTAAGACCAAATTATACAGAGATATTTCTGCCACCGGACACAAGGACAGTGGCGGTGACGGTATTTGTGACATATGCTTTACTGTACTTGAGAATTCTTCGGGTAACAATAATTCGGTGATAAATTGTTCTTGCAATTGCCACGCTTCGGGTTTTGGAAATCTGATTTTCAGAATCATACTCTTTTTTCAGAAAATCTTCGGTTTGAACCGAGTTTGTGCAGGCTGCGGACAGTTGCACTATTAATTATCAGATAACTTGGTGTCAGTATAACGGAGTTGTTTGTTAAAGCATAGGTTTATTTATTCACTTATTATTCACTTATTTTTATTGACAATGCAAAAGTGCTTTGTTATACTAAAAACAAGAAAATCCATTTTGAAAGGTATAAGAAAATATGAAAACCATCAATAAAATAATCAGTCTGCTTTTATGTGCAGTAATTTTTCTTTCGGTTAGTTCTATGGGTGCAGAAGCGGCACCGATAACTGTTGCAGCTACAGAAAAAATTACGGTTACAACTACTGCAGATACTGTAAAGCTCACCTGGAAAAAGGTAAGCAAAGCAACCGGTTACAGAGTTTATCGTTCGGTTAACGGACAGTGGAAGGCTGTTAAAACAGTCAAGAAAAATACATATACTGTCGAAGACCTTACAGCAAGCGAAAGCTACAAGTTTGCGATTAAAACTTATCGTACATACGGTGGCAAGACCTATTGGAGCAGCAAGTTCAAAACAGTAAATGCTAAGACCAAAGCAATGGGCAATACCGCTAAACCAAGCGCTACTTCAACAAAAGATACCGTTACCCTTAAGTGGACAGAAGTTCCCGGTGCGACAGGATACAGAGTATTTCAGCTCAAAGGAAACAATTGGGTTAAGCTCAGTACCCTTACAGGCAAAACATTTAAAGTAACTTCTCTTAAAGAGAATAATACATATAAGTTCAGAATCAGACCCTATGCAAAGACAAGCAAAGGTGTTGTCTGGGGTAAGTTGTCAGCTATCACTGCTATTAAAACTGTTGATAATACCAAAGCTAAGTTCACCACACCTGTTATCGGCACTAAGGGTGTAACCCTTAATTGGAGCAAGGTTTCAGGTGCAACAGGCTACAGACTCAATATGCTCGTTGACGGCAAATGGGAAAAGGTTGCAGGCGCTATCAAGGGTACAAGTTATAATGTTGACAGACTTGAAAGTGATACAGAATATACATTCTTTGTCAGAGCCTACAAAATCGTAAACGGTAAAGTTAATTGGTTCACTAAGAGCAATACCCTGACAATCAGAACAAAAAAAGCATCTTCAGGCACTGAACCGACTACTAAACCCAATACAGAGCCTACAACAAAACCAAATACAGAACCTACTACAAAACCCAACACAGAACCTACAACAAAACCCAACACAGAACCTACTACTAAGCCCGGTACAGAGCCGACTACACAGCATAAGAATCATACTGTTGTTATTGACCCTGCAGTGGCAGCTACTTGTACAAAGACAGGTCTTACAGAGGGTAAGCACTGCTCGGTTTGTAATGCTGTTATTGTTGCACAGAAGATAGTGCCTAAAACAGCACACAGCTACACATCATCAGTAACAACTCAGGCTACCTGTAAGGTTGAGGGTGTAAGAACATACAAATGCTCTTGCGGAGATAAGTATACAGAAAAAATAGAAAAGAAAGCACATACTATTGTCATTGACCCTGCAGTGGCAGCAACCTGTATAAAGACAGGTCTGACAGAGGGTAAGCATTGCTCAGTTTGCAGCACAGTAACAGTTGCACAGCAGACAGTAGCAAAAAAAGCGCATACCATAGTAATCGATTCTGCAGTAGCGGCAACCTGTACAAGTACAGGTCTCACTGAAGGTAAGCACTGCTCAGTCTGTAAAACAGTAACAGTTGCACAGCAGACAATAGCTAAAAAAGATCATACTGTTGTAATTGATCCTGCTGTAGAAGCAACTTGTTCAAAGGCAGGTCTGACAGAGGGTAAACACTGCTCAGTCTGCGAAACTGTTATAGTTGCCCGTCAGTCTGTTGCTAAAAAAGCGCACAAAATTGTAATTGATTCTGCAGTGGCAGCTACTTGCACAAAGACAGGCCTGACTGAGGGTAAGCACTGCTCAGTTTGTAACACAGTTACAGTATCTCAGATGGTTACGCCTGTTAAGACTCACTATGATGGAAACAATGACTACAAATGCGATATGTGCGGCACTTCAACCGGACAGCCCGAAGAACTCAAGGCGTACAGAATCGCAAAATATAAGAGCATCCTCGAGTCAGATACAATATACTTCAAAATTTCTACCGAGTACAGTAACGGTGAGCTGATTCCCGTTGAGTTTGCACGTAAAAACGGCAATATGTATATGAAAACCACTGTCGAAGGTATGACTATGAGTATGTATTATGAAAAGAACGGCAACAAGATGCACGCTTATATGCATACCATAGGTGATATATTACCGCTTTACTACTCTGTTCCCGAAAGCGAAATGGACGATATGGATATGACTGAAATGCTTGAACTTATGCAGATTGGTACCATCAGCGACGTATCGGTTGTAAATACTACATTTAACGGACAGTCTGTAGTTCGTGAAAGCTTCTACGACAGCAAAACAGGCTACACAAATTATTATTACTTTAACAGTAGCGATGTTTTAATAGGTATCAAGAAAGAGCATCCTAAAAAAGCGGACGATATTATTTATATCACAGAACTGAAAAATACGGTTTCAGACAGTATGTTAAAAAGACCCGAAGTGTATATCGATATTTCAGGTCTTATGTAAATCTTTTAATGGCAGATGACTTTACGGTTGTCTGCCGTTGATTTTTTCTTGTGGCGAAATATTGATACAAGAATCTAAGGTTTTTTAGATGAAATATTGACTTTAACGATGTAATATAATAAAATATGTCTATGAGTTGATACTGCATATTTAAAGGAGGAAATTAATCAATGAAAAAAATTAACAAAGTATTATCACTCATTCTCTCAATCGTGATGATTGTATCTATAGTGCCTATGGCATTTGCGGCAGGAGAGTGTGAGCATAAATTCAACGAGGAGACAATGGTAAGACCCAATGTATTAGGTGACGGTAACTATGTTTGTCAGCTTTGCGGCGAAAAGGTTGCTTTAAAAAGAGCCGATTATTCTGCATTTGATGATATTTATGTTAAGGTTACCGCATACTATGATCATGTATACGCCAATGAGCAGATTGACGAAGAGGTTTATACTGCTTGTGATGAATTATGGGAAGAAGTGCTTCGCTTTATATCGAATGAAGAAGAAACAGATGATATCTACAATCTTGAGTACTCAATTTTCAATATGCACGAAGGTGAACAGGATAATCTTGATAACCTTATAGCAATTTTTAATGAATTCGATGAAAGAATTAAAGCTATACTTGCAAAATATGAAAACCCTATTCTTTTTGACGGAACTGTTTTTTCTAAAGGAGAGTATTATCTTAATCTCGTGGCTGCCAGCTTTACGGATGAGGAGTATAATAAGCGTTCTCAGGAATTGGTTTTAAGAAATCCGGGAGAGCTGCAGGCTATAATGGATAAATATGAAGCTGTAGGAGCAAAAATAGCAGAAGACCGTAACTCAGTTACAAAAGAAGAATGTGATGAAGCAATGACAGCTGTAGCAGCTTTCTTTGTTGAACTTTCAAACTGTATAGCAGAAAAGCACAATTTTGGTGCTTGCATTGACAATGGCGACGGAACTCATAAAACTGAGTGTAACTTTTGTATAGATGAAACAAATGCTGTTCATATCTGGGGCGAGTATGTATCTAATAACGATGCAACAACAGAAGCAGATGGTACTAAGACCGCTGTTTGTGTAGATTGCGGTGCTACAGACACTGTAATTGACGAAGGCTCAAAACTTGAAAAAGAAGAAGAAAAGACAGAAGAAGACAAAACAGAAAACGATAAAACTGAAGGCGAAGAAAAAGAAGAACTTAGCTTCTTCGAGAGCCTTGCTAAAATGTTCGCAGATTTCTTTGAAAGCATAAAGAATTTCTTCAAAAACCTTTTTAAATAATCTTCGCATATTCGCACACTGTCCCGTGTGTATTATAGGCGGTATAACTCTGATTTAGAAATAAACTCCACCTGAGGTCTGAACCAAAGGTGGAGTAATTTTTTTCTATATCCAACGGAAATATATACAAAAAAGAAATATCGCACTGCAAAATGAAGAAAAAAGCATACTTTTCTTCAAAAAAATGCCAAAATAAAGAAAAAATATCACAAAACCTCTTGACTTTCTTGAGGTTACTGTGATAAACTGATAGAACCTATAATGTGGTATTATGCCCGAGGCATCCTCTCACTAAAAGCATATTAACACTTTATCGGAAAAATGTCAATACATTTTCAAAAAAAACTGTGTCAGCAGTTATCAAATAAAAAAGA
>JAZQZO010000134.1:0-3414 GCA_045634065.1 Acutalibacteraceae bacterium | reverse complement strand
ATCATATTAGAAACATTATAAAGAGTAACGTCTGAAATATTTTCTATTCCGATGACTACATCATACTCTTTACCACACTCAACCTTTTCAGGAGCTTTCGCATAAAGTCGTATCGCGTTTTCATCATAAATCTTTATGGGTGAATCAGTTTCATAGGTATGGTTAAACTCTTCACCAAAAGGCATAAGTACACCGGTAAGATTTGCACTTATTGAATATACACCTGCTTTATCGCCACGGATATACCACTTACAAGATGTGTCAGTGCCTTCAGCTACTGTACCGAGCTGCTGTGTAAGGGACTGCTCACCTTCTACCATAGCTGCAAGTGATAAGCCATCAGGAATAATAAGCGTAGCCTGAGCATTTTCGAAAGTATCAGTAAGAGAATTGTTATAAACTCTCATCTCTACTTCGATCATCTGTTTCAGCCAGGAAATTCTCCCCTTGACAATAAGATAGAATTTTTCAGCTACATATATTATATCGTCACCGAACACATAACCTCCGTCTTCGGTATCAGGTTTGTTATTTGTGGGATAATATCTCACTCCGTCATCATCTTCATAATACACAATATCCCTGTTTATACCCTGATACACAAAGGTTACAGTATATTCAATAATATGCTTGTTTTCAGGATTTTCTACATCGATACCTGCATCGATAATCTCATCATATGTCATTTCTTTGCTTGTGAATTCAGCTTCAATGAGAGGATCTTCACTAAGACCGATTGTAGGAATATCAATTTCACTATGAGTAATGGTATACTTGAGATTTCTGATTTTCTTACCGTCAGCACCTGCAGCAAATTTAACTTCACCAACAGGCAATACTATTGACACCTTACCGTTATCACCGGTATAGAATGTGGATGTTTCGCCTTCCACGGTAACAACACTTATCCAAGCATTACCAAGAGGTTCAAGAGTCTTTGCGTCAACCACTGTGAAGTTAGCAAGGCCGTAGTTTTCATCATCTTCCCAATCAATTTCAACACGGTCGATTGTTTCTGTTTCTTCTTCACCGCAAGCATAGCAGATTCTTGTTTTCTTTCCTTCCTGTACAACGGTAGGCTGTTCCGCAACTTCCCAATCTCCCCAATAATGACCGAAAGCAGGAATTTCTTCTTGCTTTTCAAACACTGTTTTACATATCGGACAATATGAACCTTGTGTAAGACCCGGTTCTGTGCAAGTGGGAGCAATGGCAGGAAGCGTAGCTTTTTCATGACCAGGAGCGGGAATAATTTCATATACACTTGTCTTACAAACAGCACAAACTCTTTCTTTTTCACCAGCAGTTTCACAACTCGGTTCACGAGTTACTGTCCAATCGCCAAACTTGTGTGTGTGTTCTCCACTGCCCATACAATCACAGAAGCTGTCTTCACCAATTATTTTGTGCTTGATTTCATTCTCACGGCAGTATTCGTGCTGTGCTGATTCGTCAAGACATTCAGTATAAGTATATAATCCAAATTCTTCTGAATAGTGAGGCAGGAATAGTTCTTGTATTTCAGTAGACTCAAACAAAGCATCATAAGACTTATATTGGTCCGCAACTAAATTAGCATTTAAATTATTGTTTAAATATGTAATGCTATCCTCTATTAAATCTTCTGAGGTCTGCTCCGGAAGGAAAAGTTCATATTTACATTTAAGGTAATTCTTAAATATGTATGCATATGCTCTACCATATTCGATATTATCAAAAGCTATATCGCCATCAGTAAAATATACGGCAACAGCTTCAGGAGAATTATTCACTATACACTCAAAACCGGTTGCTTCTGCACCATCTACTCCAAATGCAATAGATGATAAAAGATCGTTATGAGCTTCAGTATATGCAGAAGGAACAATGAATTTCTCTAAAGAAATTAACCACTGGGTAAAGAATTCATTGTTGGCCTTTAAATTCGCCGGCAACTTAAGTAGTTTCAAATCAAGCATTGCAGCAAAAGCATAAGTTTCTATTTCCTCAATGCTATCAGGTAACATCAAATTTTCAATAGAGTAGCACCAGAAGAATGCATATTCACCAATTGATTTTAATGTTTCTGATAAACTTACATTAGTAATTGTTTGTATATATGCAAAAGCATAATCACCAATGCGTGTAATACCATCCTCAATAATCACACTTTTAATATACATCTTGTAATCATACCAAGGAGCATTTATAAAAACTTCCTGAGTATCTACTTTTACCATAGGCTCATAGTTCCAAATCGCACCTGTACCTGTGATGGTAAGTACCCCTGTAGTCTTGTCGAGTGACCAATATGCATCGTCACCGCACTGACCACTTATTTTATTTATGTCACCATTAACACAATGAATCTTTGCATTTGACAGACAACTATTTCCTTCGCTTATGGTTATCTCATTCCACTGTGCTATTGTACCGCCGAAATATACATCTGATAAATTCTTACAATTCGAAAAAGCGTAACCATTTATATTCGTGACACTAATTGGAAGTGTTATTTCTTTAAGGTTAATACATTCTGAAAAAGAAAATGCACCTAAACTTATAACACCATCAGGAATTAAAATTTCAGTAAAACCTTGACAACCCCAGAACGCATAATCACCTACACTAGTTACACCGTCGGGTATTGTCACATTTTCAAGAACTGTACATCCCATAAACGCACAGTAGTTTATGCTCTCTACATTAGGAATGTTTATGTTCTTAAGACTTGTACAACCAGAAAAAGCAAAATCTCCGATAAATGTTACTGTATCTGGAATTGTTATATCCGTAAGTTTGTAGCAATTATGAAATGCAGTTCCTTCAATTCGTGTTAGACCACTTGGTAATTTGACACTTTCCAAAGAGTGACAATCACGGAATGTATCACTGTTTATGATTGTAACGCCATCAGGTATTATTATGCTTTTAAGAGCTGTACAATTATAGAATGCACACGAATTTATAGTTGTAACTCCAGCAGGAATTGACATACTATCAAGACTTGTACAACCTTCGAAGGCAGCCCATCCAATTGTATTTATGCTGTCGGGAAGTTGGAACTCAGTCACATATTTACAATCATAAAATGCATAATTGCCTATCGATGTTACACCATTTTCAATTGTTGCAGATTTAATATTTAATGTAGAGAATGGTGAAGCACCCTGACTATAATCCCACATTTTTCCTGTACCTGTGATGGTAAGCTCACCTGTGGTTTTGTCAAAAGTCCAATATACATCGTCACCGCACTGACCTGTAAGAGCATCAGACTCTTCACCAAGGAAGTGGATGGTGGCGTTTAAGAGAGGGTCGTTTTCAGAAGCTATAGCTATAGCATTCCACTGCTCTTCAGTACCGTTAAAGTATACATCCGATAGGTTGTCACACATATGAAAAGCATAAGAATCGATTGTTGTTACACTGTCA
>JAZQZO010000133.1:0-2843 GCA_045634065.1 Acutalibacteraceae bacterium | reverse complement strand
TTGCAAAGCAGATGTATGTTTTCGCATATGAATTTGACACAAAAGACGTAACCGAGCTTACATTACCCAAGGATGACAGTATCATCATACTTGCAGCAACAGGCGTAAACGGAGATATCACTTCAACTCTCGCTTATGCTATGTATGACCGAGTAAGTCACAGAAAGCACATTAACCGCTTCACCGAAAAACAGCGCAAGGATATCGAAAAGAGCAGAAAGGCTTCGATGAAACCTGCACACAAAAATAAGCGTTTCGATAAGAAGACAATTATTTAACTCTATTATTTACACACAAAAGCCGACAGAAAAATCTGTCGGCTTTTCTTCTTGAAATTCATCAGCCCAGAGCATTGTGAAGTCTGTTCCAGGTTTCACCGTAACCCTCACTAGCAGGTGTAACAGGTTTTGGGATAGTATTTTCTTCGTCAATGATAATATTTCCTTTTTTGTCCATAACCAATATTCTCGTACCTAAAACAAGAGCTTCCTGAATGTTATGGGTTATGAATATCACAGTGATATCTGATTGTCTGTGTATAAGCGACAACTCATCCTGAAGTTTATTTCTAGTCATAGCATCAAGAGCTGCAAAAGGCTCGTCCATAAGTATAATATCAGATTTCAGGGCAAGTGCCTTTGCAATTGCCACCCTTTGCTTCATACCGCCGGAAAGCTCGTGGGGATAATTTTTCTGTCTGCCGTCAAGGTCAACTTTTCTTAAAGCATCATCACTTAGCTCTTTGAGCTTCTTTTTATCTTTTATATTTTGTAGTTTCAGCGGGTACTGGATATTCTTTTCAACAGTCTTCCAGGGGTACAGTTGGTTGAAATCCTGAAACACCATCATTCGGTCAGAACCGGGCTTTTTAACGGCTTTCCCCTTAGCTGAGATTTCACCTTCGAAGTCTTCGAAACCTGCAATACAGCGTATCAATGTGGATTTCCCGCAGCCTGAGGGGCCGAGCACGCAAAGAAACTCGCCTTTGTCTATTTTAAGGTTCAGTTCTTTTAAAATGGTCAACTCCGAGGTGCTGGAATAATAAGTTTTTGTGAGATTTTTTATCTCGAGTATGGTCTGTTTTATCTTATCATCCCCCACTTTCTTACAGTGTGTCTTTCAACAGTATGGAAGATTCCGTATTCCACCACCACGCCCACAAGTACTATAAGAATAAGCGCCGCGTAAACACTTGAAAAGCTCAGCCATAAGGTACGGGCATTGTTGATGTATGTACCTATACCTGCTGAGGAAGCTACACCGAAAATCATTTCCGCAGAAATAAGACCTCTCCACGCTCTCGCCCAACCAACGCGCACACCCGAAAGAATATTTGCAAAAGACGATGGAATATAAATACCGAAAATCAGTCTTATTCTGCCAAGACCGATGTTTCTGCCGGATTCAATGTGCATTTTCGGCACAGACCGAAAACCGTCGATGATGTTTCTCGACATAGGCCACACAACGGAATGTACAACGAGAATAATTATAGTGGCATCTGTGGCACCTATGGTTATCATAAGAATCGGCATAAGAGCAACGGCAGGTAAAAGATCGCAGATTGATACCACAAGATTATAGACTGCGCTAAAAAATTCACTTGCAACACAAAACCCCGAAAAGATAAATGCAAGTGCCATACCGATGCCGAGCCCCTCAGCAATAAGAAGAAGTGACTTGCTGAGATACAAAAGAATGGGTCTGGTCTGACTTATAAACATATCCTCATAAAGGGTACTGAGAATAACACCGAGTCTCGGCACTGCCATAATATTTCTGCTTATTGCATAAAACTCCCAGAATGCTAAGAGAGCTATGACAAAGACTATCTGAATGACTGTCTTCTTATATTTTTTCATTGGTATCAGTCACCTTTTACGCCGGGGTAAGTGAAGCCTTCAAAGGTTACAGGTTTTTCTATAAAGCCTGCACGGTGCATAAAATCTGCCATCTGAGTTGCACCTTTAAGCTCTCCGAAAAACATTGAAGTTTCTTCCTGTAAATCTTTGAGTGTGGTCTCTGTGTCCTGACCGAGATAATCTGCAATTATCTCTGCAGCTTCATTTTCGTTGTTATTAATAAAGTCTATCGCTTCTTTGAATGAGTCCTGCACAGCTGTGAAAAGCTCAGGATTTTCCTCTTTGATAGATGTTGATGCAAGGGCAACAAGGAATGTGTTACCATCAGGCCAAATGTCGTTTACAGCTTTGATTTCGGTGAATTTCTCGTTTTCTCTTTCACGGTTAATAAAGGGAGATGATGTCAGATGAAGCTTATATGTGCCCGCTTCAAGAGCTGCGAATCCCTCAGCGTGAGACATTTTAACAATGTTATTATCGAGAGCGTGAGGATCACCAAGCTCTTTTTCAGCCGCCATAGCAAGAAGAATATGCTGAATTGAGCCTATATTCACAAGAGCAATCTGATTATCCTTGATATCAGCGAGAGTCTTGATTGCGGGGTCATTAGTCATAAGACCGTGGGTCTGAGAACAAAGACCTGTCAAAACCTTGGCAGGCACACCGCTTGAAACTGCAGAAACAGCAGGAGCTATACCCATACAGCCTATATCAATAGTCCCGCCAATAATGCCGGTATTTATATCTGCACCTGAATCAAGCTTCTGAAATGCCACAGTTACATCGTTGCCTGTAGAATCTTTGTAGTTTGTTTCAATGAGCTTCTTTGCCTCAAGAATATGCACCGGCGCATAGCCGATACCGCCCTGATAAGCAATAGTGAGCTTGTCAGTTTTTGCAGGGGTGTTGGTGGTACTGCTGACGAGATGCTGAGTGTTACTAGTGATATTACCATCTTCATTATTGTTGCCGCAAGCTGCA
>JAZQZO010000132.1:0-2466 GCA_045634065.1 Acutalibacteraceae bacterium | reverse complement strand
CACCGAGGATAGCAACGAGAGGTCTCTTGGGATTTTCGAGAGCGCCGCCGATATATTCAAGTTCCTTACGGATGAGGTAACCGCCGACTGCGGGAAGGTAGTCAGCAACACCTGTTGTGGATGAGTGAGCTCTGTGAGCTGAACCGAAAGCATCGTTTACATAGATTTCTGCAAGGTCTGCAAGAGCCTTTGAGAATTCGGGATCGTTCTTTGTTTCTTCCTTGTGGAAACGTACGTTTTCAAGAAGAAGAACTTCGCCTTCCTTAAGGTCAGCAGCGAGAGCCTGAGCGCTTTCGCCAACAACGTCCTTAGCCATCTTAACTTCGATTCCGAGGAGTTCGCCGAGTCTTACAGCAACGGGAGCAAGTGAAAATTCAGGCTTGAATTCACCCTTGGGTCTGCCGAGGTGTGAGCAAGCGATAACCTTTGCGCCGTTATCAAGAAGATACTTGATTGTGGGAAGTGAAGCAACGATTCTCTTATCGCTTGTGATAACGCCGTCTTCCATCTTTACGTTGAAGTCGCAACGGATGAGAACTTTTTTGCCTCTTACGTCGATATCTTCAACTGATTTCTTGTTTAATACGTTCATGAGTGTCTTTCCTTTCTTATATAGCCTTAAAATTTTTTATAAAAGTATAAATACACCAAATGCCATTTTATATCATTACGGGATTTTTTTCAAGTGTTTATGAGTAAAAAATACACTGAAACACATACAATATTTTATATAAAGGTTATAAAAATGTAGAATGCAGAATGTAAAATGCAGAATTAAGGGTCAAATTGCTCCAAAATTATCATTTGTTCCAGTCTTTTAAGAGGTCGGCAAAGGGGTTGTTCGAGGTGTCTTTTTCCTGAGATTTCTGCTGCTTTCTCATATAAGACATTACATCGGCTTTGCCTGCGCCTTTGTCTTCACGTCGTTTGTTAAAGTCCGCAAGCCTCTCTCTGTAACCGCAGACACAAGTGAACATTTTTTTGTCGCCTTCACCGCGAAGCTCCATTTTTTTATGGCACTCGGGACAACGCGCATTTGTCACCTGGGTCAAGCCCTTGCGATAGCCACATTCTCTGTCCTGACAGAGGAGCATTTTGCCCTTCTTGCCATTGACATCGAGAAGATATTTTCCGCAGACAGGGCATTTCTCTTTGGTCATATTGTCGTGGGTATACTGAGCATTTGAGCCGATAACCATAGAAACAAGTGAGGTTGAATAGTCTCTCATTTCACCGATGAACTGTTTCATATTTGCAGTACCTCGGCTTATGTTCTGAAGCTGTTGCTCCCATTTGGCGGTGAGCTCGGCAGATTTAAGATCTTCGGGTACTATCTTAATGAGCTGTTTGCCTTTAGCTGTCGGGTGAATTTCTTTGCCCACACGCTCAATAGAGAAGTTATCGAAGAGCTTTTCAATGATATCCGCTCTTGTTGCAGGGGTACCGAGACCACTTGTAGTTGCGATTACTTTTTTGAGGTTTTTGTCTTCAATCTGGCCTACGGGATTTTCCATAGCTGACAGGAGAGTGGCCTCAGTGTATCTTGCGGGAGGTCTGGTTTTACCACTGATGATTTTAGTGTTAAGTACATAGAGCTGTGCGCCTTGACGAATTTCCGGAAGGTCCTGCGAACGGTTTTCGGTATCCTCATCTTCCTCGTCGTCTGTCATACCGTAAAACTCTTTCCAACCTGCGGCTTTGACGGTTTTGCCTTTAGCGTAAAAACTGTGGTCGCCGACATCTATCTGAAGCTTTACTTCATCATATTCCATAGGTGATGAGAGTACTGCCATAAAGCGTTTTACAACCAGGTCATAGATGTTTCTTTCTTCAAAGCTGAGCTTAGAAAGGTTAGGACTCTGCTCTGTAGGGATAATCGCGTGGTGGTCTGTGACCTTTGCGTTGTTAACAATATATTTGGTCTGAATTGGACTTCTTGCTATTTTCATTGCCGAGGACTGATAGGGGCCTACAGCCATAGCGCGAAGTCTTTCAGGAATAGTTGCAACTATATCATCGGTGATATATCTGGAGTCGGTACGTGGGTAGGTGAGTACCTTATGATATTCATAAAGCGACTGCATAAGTGAAAGAGTCTGCTTAGCACTATAGCCGTATTTTTTGTTGGCATCACGCTGAAGCTCAGTCAGGTCATAGGCGGCAGGAGGTGGAGTTTTCTTTGCGGTTTTCTCAACCTTGGCAACGGTACCTTTCTTGTTCTTTGTAGCTTCAGCTATTTTTTCAACAAAGGCTTTATCTGAAAACCTTGTATTGTTTTTCTTGTCTCTGAAAGTTGCATTAAAGCCTTTGAATACGGCTTGTAAGCTGTAATAATCCTTAGGCTGGAAAGCGAGAATTTCTTCTTCACGCTTGACTATAAGAGCAAGGGTAGGTGTCTGCACACGACCTGCTGAAAGCTGAGCGTTATATTTGCAGGTAAGAGCTCTAGTTGTGTTGAGGCCGACT
>JAZQZO010000131.1:0-11588 GCA_045634065.1 Acutalibacteraceae bacterium | reverse complement strand
CGAAGAGTACATCGAAGAAGTTGATGAGGCTCTCGGTGAAGTTGAAGAAATTGTTTATGATCTCGACGACGACTGCGATTGCTGCTGCGATGATGATTGTGATTGCGACTGCTGCGATGACGACTGCATTGAAGCTGTTTGTCCCGCTTGCGGTGCAGAAATCTGCATTGAGTTCGACGATATCGACGAAGATGGTAAGGTAGAATGTCCTGCCTGTGCAGAGATTCTCGAATTTGAAATCGAAGAAGAAATCGAAGACGAAGAATAATAAACGAAAAAGAGCGACTCAAATGTGTCGTACTCTTAAGGACACTAACTTAATAATACGAGCATTGCGATGAGTCAAATAGTAGAGAGAAGAGTTTAACGCTTTTCTCTCTTATCTTTTTTATCCAAATCCACACATTCGACTAACCTCCTGTTATAAGGTAAAATGAAGTTACCAAATAATAGGGAGGTCTTTTTTATGAGCAGAAAAACTAAAATTAAGTTCACGGATTTTGAGTGTAACTTGCTTATCAATGGTATGAATGAGTTTCGCAATATGCTTTTGTCTGAGAATTTGCCTACAGAGGATGTTGACGAACTGTTATTGAAAATCATTGATAAAAGTAAAGAATAAGGAGGTTAGCATTATGTCAAACAAAAATTCTATCAGTTATCGCCGTGTGGGTGATTATTTAATACCGAATCTTATCTTGCCGCCTGAAGAAGCAAATGTTATCCTCGGCAAATGGGGTATGGTGCATAAAACTTATCTTGAAAAACATAAGAAGGTGCTTTTTAACTCGCTTCTTATGCAAGGCAAACTGTATCAGCACTGTGCTGAAGTAGAAAAACAGGCACGAGATACGTATGATACTCTCATTAAGCAGATGAAAACGAATGAAGGTGTAACTGAACAACTGAAAGAGGAAAATCAGATGGAGTGGGTTCAGATGATGAGGAATATTGAAGCAAGAGCCAGAGAAATCGTCAATAATGAAATCTTATTCAATTAGTGAATTTGGCGGCAAGGTTATCCTCTGCCGTCATTCTTTTTTGTATCAATTGATTTTTTATTTTTGAAAGAGTATAATATTTTTGAGGTTGCACTGTTTAAATAATAAAAAGATTATGTTTGAAAGGAACGGTAATGATAAAATGAAATTATCATGGATGATGAATGGTTTTATTTGCCGCGATTTATATGCTCCTTTTATAATAGATCGAGATAATGACTATATAAGCGATTTAAAAAGAAAGTATAAAATCGTACTAAATCAAGCAGTAAAAGCAGGTGCCGATGAAGAAAGCTTGAAAACAATCCGAAAATTCAGTAAAAAAATCATTGAAGCACTAAATTGTTACTATACAGCAGACATAGCTAAAAGTAATACAATTATTAAGAATTTACTAATCGACATAGGTGAGGATCCTTTTGCAGTAAACACACTTAATAGTAGCTGTGCTTTCCCTGGAGATCATAACCAAGAACTACAGTTTTTTAGGTCAAGAACAGGCAATCCTTCAAAAGCTTTTACAGCCAAAGAAATGTCAATTCTTCCTTTAAGTTTGAGATCAAAATCTGGAAATTACAGGTTTAGCATTCCCGGCAACCCTAGTTTATATTTAGCTAATTCTTCTTATGGCTGTTGGATTGAAACAGGATTCCCATCAGAAATAGATTTCAATGTATCTCCCGTCGTTTTAGATGGAACACAAAAAATCTTCAATTTGGCTGTTACTATTAGGGATTTCCATCATTTGAACGAATTTGAAAGTGATCGTGTGCATTGTTGGTTAAAGCTCTATATGTTGGCTATAGCAACATCGTATCGTATAAAAGAAGATAACCGAACTTTTAAGTCTGAATACATAATTTCTCAGGCTATTATGATGGCGTGCAAAAAACTAGGGTATGACGGAATAGCTTATTATTCAAAGCGGGTTGATGATGAAAGTTTTGCTCTTTGTGCTATTAATCTCGCATTATTTGCTGATTATAGAAAAAAATCAGATTCGCTTGAAAAACATATGAAAATAGATGATTCTTTTAATTTCTTTCTGTTTACACAGTTGGGAGCTTCTCTTAAATATATGGAGTATCCTTTGCGTTCCATTGCTACTGGTTTTATAACCAATATAGGTGGTTATGATAGGCAATATCCCTATAGAGAAATATCCTTTTATGAATTTGACAAGTTCCTATTCTCAACATGGGAAAGAAAGCCGGGAGATAAAGCAAAAGATAAAGTTGATTGGGGAGCATTTGCTAAATAAAAGATTTAACTTGTAAAGTTTTTATAGAATTCGTAAAACCAGACCAATGTAAAAACCTCCTTATGACGATTTTTAAATCGAAACAAGGAGGTTTTATTCTTTATTTTTCTAAATCTATATCAACTTGTATGCCCAGAAGCTTGCTGTTAGGTGAATCGTCGTTCAATGTAAGGATTAGTCCGTTTTCCATAATTGTTTGATATTCTTCTTCATCCATTATATCTTTAATTGTTTCCAATGCATCATCATTGATTGATGTAATATACTGAAAACCATTTTCATTGCAAATATCGTATGCAATTCGATATAAAGTTGTTCGTTGTCTAGGATCCATATTTGCCAACAAACGGCTATCATGAATAATAAAGCCAAAGTTACTTATTTGTTGTAATAAAAGAAGCATATCAAAGCAGAAAATTTTTACTTCATTAACACCATCAGAAGAATCATCCTCGATTCTAGCCTCAATATCAAACCTAAGCTGGTTATCACCCGAGTTGTTCGCTATTAGTAGACCACTTTTTTTCTTAGGATAAAACATTCGAGTCATTTCAGAGTATTTTTGACGCAAACTCTTGACTAGTGATTCCGCACAACTTAAATATTCATCAGTGTCTCTGTTTTCGAATATTAGTTGTTCTTTTATACTAGTAAGTCTACTTTGAAACGTTTTCAACATTTCCTGATACTCTTTAATATGATTCAATTGTAATTTAAGATCGATTAATTGCTTATTTAATGCTGTATATTCTTCTAAAGCACCATGAGTATCAAGATATTCAAGTAACCGATCCATCTCCGCTCCCATTTTAGCGAGTTCTTGTTCTTTTGAACGAAGTTCAGATTTGCTTTGTCTGAGTTCTTCTTTTAAACGAACGTTTCGTGAATTAACCAGTTTTTTGTGGAAATTCTCTACCTCTTCTAATGACTTTTTTAAAAGTTCAGGAATTTCTATAGATGCGGTTTTATACATTTTCACAACATTATCTATAGATAAATCTGCCTGCATACTTAATGCAGTGTTAATATTTGAAATATTGTTTTCTAATATGGAGATTTGATTCTCCACATCTTTCTTTCGGAAACTAATTCTATTAGCTTCTTCTTCAATATCGTGATAATTATTCGATACTTTAAAAGAACGCATCTCAGTTTCTAGTTTTTCAATTGCTATCTCAAGATAATCTGCATCCATTTGAGCATCATTATTGCCAAGATAATATTGTCTGAATATTGGATCTTTTTTGAATGTTTTTTCTGTTTTTTTTAGTGCTTCCTGTTCTTCCCTAAGCTTCTTTTTGTTTGTTATTAAATCAACATTCAAGCCCAATAAAGTTCCATTGTATAAAAGATTGGAATATTGGTCAGGAACAGATGCATTTGCTGAATCATATTTAATGTAAGATGCTCTGTATCTCCTAACAAATTTTGATAAAAGTGATTGAAAGGTAAGGTTGCTTCGGAGATTTGAATCAGTTATAGTCAGCTCTAATAACTTATTTCTAGCTTCTGTTAATTTGTATTCTGTCCCATCAAGCACAATAATGCTCTGCTTACTTGTATTTCTTGAAATTGTATGGGTAGAATCATCACAAGAGAATTGCAATGAAAAGGTCCAATCTGGAAGCGATTTTTCTAAAGTTTCTATCCTATTAGAACAAAGACAAAAGTGAATTAAATGTACAATGAGAGATTTACCAACACCATTAAAAGTATTACCGTCACTTTTCGCTGAAGGATTACTCTTCTTACCAACAATTATATTGATACCATTACAAAAATTAACTGGATGAAATGAACTTTTATCTGCTGATAATTTTATTAGCTGCATAATTTCAGTTCTCCTTTTTGGTTAATTTCAATTGCATTTATCGCAAATAAGTAATCAATAGTTATAATGTATTGATCAAAAGTAAATTTAACACTATATATGTTATTTTTATAATCACTCAAATAATTACGCCACAAACGGTCAATATTTGAATTTTTTCCAATGTTATCGAGTAAATATGCTCCAAATCCAAATAACGATTCATCTAAAGATAAATGCTTTTTAGGTAAAATCATTCTTTTTCCCCCTTTGTAGGACGCTCAAAAATATCACAAGATTCAAAAAAATATGCCAACAGAATAAGAACAGCGTTTCTTATTGAAGAAGAACCATTTGGATAAATAAGTTCTATTAACTTATAAAAAACTAAGTCTGAGTAGTTTTCGTTATATTTATCAATAGAATTTGAGGCATCTAAGTACGCAGAAACAACTCTTTGTTGTATCTGGTCTTTTGCAAAATTGCTGTTGCTTCGGAAAAACTTATCAAGTCCTCCCACTTGATAACTAGCTGTTTTTAATTGGCAGCCAACTTGATCGCTTAATTTATTAAAGGCCAGTTTTTCATTAAAGTCTGGGACAACTAAACTAGCATATTGTGAGTTATCAACTTTCATATTCATAAGATGAGTAATAACCTCTGTTAGGGCTGAAAAATCTAATTGATCAGCAGGATTTACAATGCAACCAACAACACTAATCATATCTTCATCTGACAGAGACATAAAAACATCTTCTAAGTCTTTCGCCAAAAACAAATTAAACTTTACATTTGGATACTTCTTTTCTAAAGAAGCAAGAGCTGCATGAAGCTGAGGAGGAGCGCTTTTATATTTGTCATTTAAAACAAAGTTAAAACTGTTGATAGGGTACAGTAAATTCCAATGGGAATATAAACCTTCAAAGTCTACAGTTAATTTGTCCTCAGCATTAGAAACCGTATTGGCTTTTGAAATATCTTCAGGGGAATACACTTGATAATATACACCTGCTGTTTTATCAAAGCCATCGTTTTTCCAATCACCAATATTGCCATACGGTTTAACTTGTTCGAAATTTTTATTGTTTTTTTGCATAACACGGGTGAAAAGTGTTTCAAATGCTTGAGCATCATGTTCATAGACTTTATTTTGAAACATTATTCTTGCTATGTATTTTTCATTTGCACTAAACATACGGCACCTTCATCCTATTTATATTGCATATAACCAATAAAAATCTTTTTAGCTACGAATTATATACAGATTTAGTGTACCATACCATAAGATTTATTTCAATATTTTATGACAACATTTATTCACCCTTAAAATACTCCGTATCCGTCAACCACTCCCGCATTTTTGCATAGGCCCGGTTGACGGTCTGGTATGCGGTATCAGGCGAGGATTTTCCAAAGGTGTTTGCAAGGTCGAGGTACGTCATTTTATTGAATTTCACTCTTTTAGGATTTCCGTCTTTGTCGGTGACAGATTTATCCATATAGTAATCAGAAAAGCAATCCATACAGAAGCCTAACCTATTTGCAATGATATACTGTTCGTCATAATACAGTTTGCTGAAAACCTCATGTACTGCTTCTTTACGCATAGCGTTAAGCAGCATTGTCAGAGGCTCGGATGATGAATCTGCGATATACTCTTCCTCTCTGACTTCGCTTTCGTCATCGGCAAGATTTTTGTAAAACTCGGTGTAATTCATATTGCGAAGACCTGCGGAGATTATCTCAATAACCTTTTTCGGCTTCAGGTTAAGTTCTGCGGCAATTCTGCCGATAGTTTCATCGTCATTTCTGTAATTATTTTCTCGGTACAGTGCCATAATTTTACGAAGCCTTGCGTCTTCATCCTCCGTGGGGATTGTATAGCCTGTTCTCATAGTCCGCACATATTCGTGAACTTCTCGCTTTACATAAAACTCTGTATAGTAGTTTTCAAAGAACTTATGTTTTGAAGCATCATACTTTTTCAAGGCTTTGAGCAGTGCAAATATACAAGCGGATTTCAAATCTGCAAAGTGACCGGGCATTGCGTATTCCTGAACAAAGCCCATTACACTTTTATTGAGTATCGGCTCGTAATAATGCAGAAACCAAGAGAGATATTTATCATCCTTTTCTTTTAAGTAAAGCTCTATATATTCCTGCAAATGCATTTTCGGCGGTGCCGGCTTCAGCTTGTAAATATATAGTTCTTTTTCCCAATCCTTCACGGCACTCACCGTCCTTTCATTTTAGCATTCTTGCTGTGTCATAATACAGCTTTTTACGGGTCATATCCTTTGTGTACTGTGTAGTAAAATATTCGTGATTCTCCTGTGCCCGTAGCATATTGTTTTTCGCTATAAATGTAGCCATTTTTGCAAACTCTGCCGTTATAGTGCCTCTGCTTTTCTCTGTTCGGATTGCAGAGGCTCTTTTTTCATATACAGCCACAACAGGATTATCCTGTTCCCGTTCCTTGCGTTTGATTGATGCCGCATACTTACGGCAGGTTGTTCTCTTGCCTCGTAGCATATACGGAGCAAAGCCGTTACAGTATTTCTGCTTTCTAGCAGAAGTCATAAGAAAATATCTGTTGCATATACCGCACTGCTTTGGGTAATGACCGTAATGTAGTCCTTCAAAGAAATCCGTAACGATAAAGGAATAATAATCTTCAAAGGTCAGCCTTTTGGCAACAGCAACATCCTTTTTCTTGGTAACGGAAACATACTCTGTTCTGACATTACAATCAGTTTTACTGAATATATCCATAGCAATCGATAACAGATGTGCTTCGTCAAAGCGTTCTGCTTCATCAAGACGGAAAACAAACTTTAACAGACCCCTATGTACCTTATCCATATCTTCAGGAAGCTTATCATAAAAGTTTATGGTTTCATTTATTGTTTTCAGTAAATCTTCTGCTGTTTTGAAAAAGGCTTTATCATATTCGGGAGGTAAAATATCCAACACAGCCTGAGCCGTATCAATACTCTGTACTTTTGCTTTTCGGTGGAAATATTGGGTAATCAAATCGGCATTTGCCTTTGTGAAAAGATAAGATATTCTTTCCCTTTCAGCATTAATATCACAGGTGTTAAAAGGCTTGATGTTAGGCAATGTTTTCAGCATCATTTGTATCTCTTCCCTGGCTTTAATAAAGTCGGTATCATTCAGATAACCGAGAGCAAGAGTTTCTCTGATGTGCCACAGGTATTCACGAAAAACTGCAATACGGGCAGCATTGTCATTTTTGTAATACTGATTGAGCAAGCTCATAGCATAAAAGCCTGCATAGTGTTTCTTATCAATCGTAACTATACCGTCTCTGTAATCTGCACTGAAAAGCATTGTTTCACCACCTTTGCAAAATTTATAGTACATATACATTATATAAGAACAAATGTTCGTTTGTCAATACAGATATTGCCCGTTTGCTATTATATAGCAAGATAAGTACGAAAAAATGGACTTATTGACAAATAAATATTGATTTTATAAAAAATTGCGATAATTTTTTGTTACAAAATAAGTTTGACAAAAAGGTGAAATGCCTGAATAAGTCTGTATATAAGGATTTATAGCATTGTTGCGTTTATCATTTTATGGTTGTTGCTGTATTCTGTTAGAAATCGCACTTTTTCCGTATTAAGTATAGTAGAGGGAGGCAAAAGGGCAAAGAAAAACTGCCCTCACGTGGAGAGCAGTTGAAAATATAGGTCAGATTAATTTGGAAGTCTACCATTAAATCTTTTTTTATCAGACATTTTGGTTTTATCTCTTCTATCCATAGAATTATCACGCCAAGTCGAAAGATTAGAAATACACATTTTTAGAAAACAATTAATATAAACATCAAAGCATTCCGTTGTACCATTAAAATTGTATCCGTTAACAACAGGCTCATCACCTTGCAAAAACATTTCTCTCATTTCAAAAATGTCAATAGGATTTCCAGCTTTATCAGAAAACCAACAACCAAATGAAGGGTCAAAAACACACCATTTGTCAAGTTCACTTATATATGCTTGGCAAGTAAAGTGACTGTTTTTCAATACAGACGAACACATACAAACCGGATATGATTTTATTCCTACTGCTACAAGGCAATCTGCAAAAGAAATTGCTTTCAACCTACAACAAAGAGCTTTTTTAAAAGATTTACCGTAAGCATATTTTAAAATATCAAGAGTGCTATCTGTCAGCAAGTGAATCTGTGCACCATTATAAAAGGTGTTTTGTGTAAGCCAATTTAAGACCTGAAGAACCTTTTCGAAGTCAGTATCGGCAGTAGCAACTTCAGAAAGTTTGTACTTTTCATTAAGTTTATTGTGAAGTTCATGGGTGGCAGAAGTATGTGCTAAATCAGTTTCAACTAAATCCTCATTATCAACATAATATTTATCTCTAATTTCCACTGGGTCTTCTGCTAGTAATTTTTTATAGTCAAGCTCTTTAACAAACTGTTCGTACTTTTTCGGATTAGTCTGCAATGGAAGACTTTTAAACAAAGCTTTTATATTCATTCTCTTTCACCTGCCAAATAAGTTTAAAGTATTATACCACAATCAAACCAACAAAAACAATCACTAAAACCAAGAAATGTAATGTTAACTCAGTTTGGAAAGGGAAACTGCTCTCACGGGGAGAGCAGTTACATTATTCAATTCAACAAATTAAATTCTTATAGTATATTTTAGTTTTCAACCTGCATACCATGTGCAAAGAGCATCGTTTATTATTTCTGCTACTTCTGTTCTGCGATAGTCCGTGTTTCCGTATGAAATATAAACTTTTCCGAAAGCTATACCTTCACCCTGAATTGTAAGTTGTCCATTAAAAACGTATTGCGCATTACTTTTTTTATCAGTAACATTTAATATATATGTTCCCAAAGGAAAATAATCTTCAAGAACAATCTCCGAAACAACGAAAGATTCTATCTCTATTTGTTCGCCTAACAAATCCATATTCTTTGTAAAATTCGCTTTACCACTCAGTTTGTTCTGACCTTCAAATCCTATATATTTAGCTGCCTCTTCATATAGCTCTTTTTCAATCAAGTTAGCCACTTTTTCAGCTTTCTGAGCATAAAATGATGTATAAAAGCTTTGACCTTCTCCGCTTATAGAAGAATAAATCATACTAACTGATTTTGTTCCTACAAAGCAGAACAAAATTATTGCGACAAATATCGTTGCGGAACAAAGTTTTTTTAAAAATTGTCGTTTTTTAATTTCGAGTTCACGTTGAAGAAGCAAATCTATAATGTTTTTTTCTTTTGCACTAATGCGTTTCTCTTCTGGTATATGTTCACCGCTTAAAAGTTCATCAACTGATATTTCCAAGATTTCGCAAAGCCTTTTCATGTATGACACATCAGGCAGTCCTTTACCCGTTTCCCATCGGGATATAGCTTTATCTGTACAACCTATTTTTGCAGCAAGGTCTTTCTGTGTCATATTTAATTCTGTGCGTTGAGTTTTAATAAATGTACCTATTTTTACAACATCCATGTTTATCACCTCAACAAAATTGTACCTACAACAGCAAAAAGAATCAACCTATGAATCGTAGAATACGGTATATTTATAACATAAAAGAATGATTAAACATATCATATCACACTTACACCACAGAATTCAATCCGTTTACATACACCTGTTACCCCAAAAGTATCAGGTGTTTTTTATACCAAAAAACCTAAATTCCGGTATATGAATAATGCGTTAGATTTTTCCCAAGTGATACTCGGTATCATTTGGAGCGTTTGCTCTTATTTTCTCCAAGTCCCCATTTTGGGAACTTGGGAATTTCTACATCCGGTAATTCTAGTAAGTGGACATCGTGTCCACTTACTAACTTTACATATAAAAATATTTTTATGAAAGGAGTGTTTATCTTCAACATTCGCGACAGAACCATTTCTCACCGCACCCGTAGAGGGTGCTTTTTTTATGCCCAAATCTATTATCAAACAAAATTTTAATTCAAAGGAGTAATTCAAAATGAAAAAATTTAATGATGTAATTATCATCGGTGTTGACCATGGGTATGGCAACATCAAAACTGCTAACCACTGTTTCAGAACAGGCATCACGGCTTACGATTCAGAGCCGCTTTTCACAAAGGATATGCTTATTTACGGTGGTAAGTATTATCTTATCGGTGAAGGACATAAGGAGTTTCTTCCCGATAAAATCAAAGACGAGGACTATTATGCCCTCACACTTGTGGCTATTGCAAAGGAGTTAAGTGCTGAAAACTTAACCGAGGCTACAGTTCACATTGCGGCAGGTTTGCCACTTACTTGGACTGCAGGACAGAAAGAGAGCTTCAAAGCCTATCTTACCAAGAATGAGGAAGTAGCTTTTACTTGGCAGCATAAAGACTACAAAATCAGAATCGCAGGTGCAAGTATATATCCTCAGGGGTATGCGGCGGTTTCACAGTTTGCAACCAAAATGGACGGTGTAAATCTTGTAGCTGACATTGGTAACGGCACTATGAATGTTCTCTATGTAATTAACGGCAGACCGCAATCAGAAAGAATGTGCACAGAAAAGTTTGGCACCCATTTCTGTACTGTTGATATACGTGAAGCCTTCCTTAGAAAAACACAGAGAGAAATCAACGAGCATATCATTGATGAGGTACTCTGCAAGGGTACGGCAAACATTGTTCAGTCGGATATGAAGATTATCAAGGCAGAGGTGCAGAAATATGTAGCTGAAATATTCCACAGACTCCGTGACCACGGCTACGATGAAAACACTATGCTTCTGTATATCACCGGCGGTGGCGGTTGCCTTGTAAAGAACTTTTATAAGTTCAATGCAGATCGAGTGAAATTTGTAGACGATATTTCTGCTGCCGCAAAAGGCTATGTGTATATGGCGGAGATTCAGCTTAAGTCGGGTGTGACTGTATGAGCGATTACCGAATCAACGTAAGGTTCCACGATGATGTTCCTGCCGAGCAAAAAGCCGTCGAGCATCTTAAAACTTTAAAGAAGTCCCGTAACAAGTTTATTGTGGATGCCGTTATCGCCTATATAAATAATAAAACATCCAACCGTGCATTACTTGAAAATATACGGCAGATATTTCGTGAGGAGGTTCAAGCGGTGGCGGTGGTATCAACCCCGCCCACCGCAGTAACTGTTACGACCGAACTTACCGAAGAACAAGAGGAAGAAAACAAACAAATTGTTCTTGCAGATTTGGATATGTTCGGCTGAGCCAAAAGGGCGAATTATGGCTCAAATAAACATTTTCGCCACCTATATTGTGCCAAAATGGCTCAATAGATTATTCCCGTTATATGTATACGGTGCAAGCCACGGAGAATGTAAGATATACGCCAAAGAGGCGTGTGTCTTACACCGTAACAAGCAGGACATTTGGGCGCCCAAATATCCGATCCGCCCCTTGTGTTTAGGGCGGAAACTTTAGGGGCTGACCCCTAATACCCCATTGGAAAGGATGATGCAATGAAAAGACAAGAAACACGCATT
>JAZQZO010000130.1:0-2030 GCA_045634065.1 Acutalibacteraceae bacterium | reverse complement strand
CTTGCACTTAAAATCGTCAGAAATGAAGTGCCTGCCAAGCTTGCAGATAAAGAGATTCATCTTCTCGATCTTACTGCTCTCGTTGCCGGTACTCAGTTCAGAGGTCAGTTTGAATCCCGTATAAAGAGCCTCGTTGATGGGGTTAAGGAAAACGGCAATATTATTCTTTTCATCGATGAGGTGCATAATCTCGTCGGTACAGGCGATGCAGAAGGCTCAATGAATGCGGCAAACATCTTAAAGCCTGCACTTTCAAGAGGCGAAATTCAGGTTGTGGGTGCCACTACATTCACCGAGTACAGAAAGCACATTGAAAAGGATGCTGCTCTCGAAAGACGCTTCCAGCCCGTTAAGGTTGAAGAGCCTTCAATAGAAGATGCCACTGAAATTCTCCTCGGTATCAAGGGCTATTATGAAACCTATCACAGAGTAAGAATCAGCGATGCACTTGTTAAAAAGGCAGTTGTTCTCTCTGAAAGATATATCACAGACAGATTTTTACCCGATAAGGCTATTGACCTTTTGGATGAATCCTGCACTCACGCAAATCTTCGCAACAAGGCTATAAGCGACCTTGAAATCAGCGAAAAGAAGCTCACTGAGCTTAAGGCTGATGAAGATGAGCTAATGAACAGTACCGACGAAATGGACTATGAAGCTATTGCAAAGCTCAAGAGTGATATCGTCAAGGTTGAAGCTGATATTGAAACCTACGCACCTTTAGCTGAAGATAACGCTGTTAAAGAAAGTGACCTTGCTCACGTTATCGAGCTTTGGACAGGTATTCCCTCAAGCAAGATCATCGAAAGCGATCTTAAGAAGCTCGCAGGTATGGAAGATTCACTTAAGAAAAAGGTTATCGGTCAGGACGAGGCAATTCACGCTATAGCGGGTGCTATCAAAAGAAGTCGTGTTCAGGTAAGCCCCAGAAGAAGACCTGCTTCATTTATCTTTGTAGGTCCTACAGGTGTTGGTAAAACTGAGCTTGTTAAACAGCTTTCAACGGAGCTTTTCTCCACTCCTGAAACTCTCATCAGACTTGATATGAGCGAGTTTATGGAAAAACACAGCGTATCAAGAATTATCGGCTCACCTCCGGGCTATGTTGGTTACGACGAGGCAGGTCAGCTTACAGAAAAGGTAAGAAGAAAGCCTTACAGTGTGATCCTTTTTGTCGAGATTGAAAAGGCACATCCCGATGTTATGAACATTCTTCTTCAGATTCTTGACGAAGGCAGAATCACCGATGCTCAGGGCAGAACAGTCAACTTCGAAAACACTGTTATTGTTATGACTTCAAATGCAGGCAGCGAGCGCAAGGGTGGCGTACTCGGCTTTGGTAAGGAGCAGGGCGATGCCACACGCGAAAAGGTTATGAAGGCTCTCAGTGAGTTCCTCAGACCTGAATTCCTCGGCAGAGTCGACGAGATAGCAGTCTTCAACAGCCTGACAGTAGAAGATTATGAAAAAATTTCAGTTCTTCTTCTCGATGAGCTAGTAGATTCACTGAAAGAAAAAGACATTACCTTCAAGTACACTGCCGAAGTACCCGAGTACCTTGCAAAGAAAGGTCACGGCGGTGCAAGGGGAGCGAGAGACCTCAGAAATCTCATCCGCAAAGAAATTGAGGATGAAATTGCAAATATAATCATCGACAATGCAGACACAGGTGTTGATGCTATTGCCGCTGAAATCAAAGATGAAAAAATAGTTTTTTCACATCTTTAAAAATATCAAAATAAATTGCAAAAAACACTTGACATTGCAGCGGTGATTGTGTATAATAATCACCGTTGCAGTGAAGATGCGGGTGTAGTTCAATGGTAGAATCCCAGCCTTCCAAGCTGGTCGTGTGGGTTCGATTCCCATCACCCGCTCCAGTATTTAACTTAATATGCGCTTTTAGCTCAGCTGGATAGAGCAACTGCCTTCTAAGCAGTAGGTCGGGGGTTCGAGTCCCTCAAAGCGCGCCATTTGTGGTGGATATAGCTCAGTTGGTTAGAGTGCCAGGTTGTGGCCCTGGAGGTCGT
>JAZQZO010000129.1:0-5177 GCA_045634065.1 Acutalibacteraceae bacterium | reverse complement strand
ATGAGTTTTTGACGATATTCTTCAGCAAGATCTTTCATATCTTCTGGGATATCGATAATTTGCATGTTTTCACCCTTATCATCAGTGTGTATTTGCTCGATGATAGATGTGTTTTCAACGCTCCAAATATTACTTGTTTGGGCATCGTTTTGATGTATAGCCACACTTTCCATTGTTACGCCCTCATTGTCTTCGGCTGTGTTTTCTACCTTTGTTTGTGGTATGGTATAAAAAATATAGTGATTCTTTTTTGATTCATCTTTCACTAAATAATTACATTCTATTAAAATCCTTACAGCTCTTTTGTATTGCTCGTGTGATAATCCCAACCTATCCTTTATGGCAGTTGGACTCAATGCAAAATAATAGCCGTCTTTGTTTAAACATAAATCCGTAAACAAAAGGAACGCTGTTGGATGTTTTTTTAATGTGTTTATGCCTATGTTGGCAACTTTTCTTGTTAAAATACCATAATTATTATCCGTACTCGGGAAATCACAATGTTTAATTGTTACGAGTTTTTGATTAGGTGATGAATATGTTATCGCCATAATTATATCTCTCCTTTTTGTTAAATTTACAATGTATTCATATTGGTCTTGAAATTACCTATAAATCAGCTTGATGTTTGATTTATATGGCTTATCTATACCTAAACTCTAAAAACGCCTTTAAACGGCAAATTTGACAAAAATATAAGAGGCACAACTATTTGTCGAGTTGTACCCCATAATTATATAATTACTTTATTGTTTCTAAAACACACTTTTTAATATACTTCTCTATTGTTTCGCCCTCATTTAACTTGTTGGATATTTTTTCCAATTCGGAGAGAGAGAACAACCGACTTATACATATATCATAGTCAGAGCCTGGAGAAGTACCAAAATCACCCCCACTGTTGTATATCATTCTATCAATAGCCATACAGATAAAAGCGTTCATACTGCACCCATTATCTTTAGCTATGTTTTGAATTACAGTCTTTTTACCTTTTGGCAACATCAGACCGACTCGGTCGTAATTGTTGCGATTAAAGTCATTGTTATACTCAAAAGTCTTTGATTTATTTTTGAATGCCAATTTTACCACCTCACTTATATAATATTATCATATTATGGGACATTACACAATGACTATTGACAAATATTTAACCGTGTGATAGACTGAAAATACAAGACACATTACTAAATGTACTATTCTTGGATAATAACTGATAGAACAAAATGCACATTTTAAATACTGCACTGACGGAGTATTAAAAGTGACATTATTCAAAACAGTATTAAAACTGTTGCAAATATCACCCAAAAGGCAACTTTTTTTAGTATGAGATGTGTTGTTCATCACTTTTGATTATTATCCAACAACACAACAAATGAAAAGAGGTAAAAATTATGTGTGTATATGGATATGCACGAATAAGCACAAACAAACAGAGCATTGAACGACAAATCAGAAACATAAAAAAATATTATCCTGAGGGCGTTATTATTCAAGAACAATACACTGGTACAACTGTAAATCGTACTAAATGGGTCAACTTGTTTAACAAAGTAAAAGAGGGAGACACAATTATTTTTGATTCTGTCAGCAGAATGAGTCGTAATGCAGAAGACGGATTTAACGCTTATCAAGAGTTATACAATAAGGGCGTTAATCTTGTATTCCTGAAAGAGCCACATATCAATACTGATACATTCAAAAAGGCTTTGCAGTCTGCTATTCCTATGACTGGTACAACAGTAGACTACATATTAACTGGAATCAATAACTATCTTATGGCATTAGCTAAAGAGCAAATTAAGATAGCTTTTGAACAAGCAGAAAAAGAAGTTACAGACCTACAACAAAGGACAAAAGAGGGTATAGAAACTGCAAGGTTGAATGGAAAGCAAATAGGAAATGAAAAAGGCATAAAACTTACAACTAAAAAGAGTGTTATATCCAAAGAAATAATTTTAAAACATTCTATTGATTTTAACGGCACACTGAACGACAATGAAGTTATGAAACTTACTGGACTGTCGAGAAACACATATTATAAATATAAAAAAGAATTGAAAGAGGTGTAAACATTGAAAGAAAATAATATAATATCACTTAGCAAGTTTGAGGACAAATGCAAAGAAAAAAACTACATCAATTATATTTTTACAGATGAAAAGCAAAACCAAAACAATTATAACATTAGACTTGAATTGATATTCAGCTCACTAAAAATATACTATGATAATATTTACAACACTATATTCCTGGGGGACAAAAATAACTGTGTTGAATTAAAAAGAGTTATAAAAGTTGAAGAGTGCGAAAAGTTTGATAACTGTACAAAGTACAAAATCTATTGTAAAAATAAACCATTCAGAAAAGCTCGTGTATTTACCATTTTAGCCGTTGAGCCTAAATAGTCGTATAGTATCGTGACACACCGACACTGTATACCTGACACCCTCCGCAAAAAGTAACTTCAACTATTAAGTATCGTGGGACACCGTCACTGTATACCCGACACCCACTCAAACGAGCAGAGCCGTCACTACATACCCTACACTCTACCCACGAGGTAACGACATCGTATACCATACACACAGTGCAAGGGCGTACTAAAAGCGTACTAAAAAATTTTAATTAACTGTGAGAATGGTGAGATTAGTGAGAAAAAACAACAAAATTGATGTATTTGAGATATAATTGTGTATGTGATAACATAATTAAAATGGAGTGGGAATAATGACTCTAACCCCGGAACCCCTTATTTTACAAGGGTTTCGGGGCCTTTGTTTTAAAATTGATACCACTTTTGATACCGCAAGCCAAGAGGCATTATTCACCCTAATAGTTTGTTCATAAAATATCTAGTGTTTATTCATAAATATAGTTTCCTTTTTGGTAGAAGTTTACTCAGAAATTATATATATAAAGCCATAAAAATGAGCCGGCCACCATTTGGCGACAGGCTTTGATTTAAGTATTGTTTATGTAATATTGCTGTAATTTTATTGTTTGATAAAGCTGGCAATTGAGGGTGGGATGTTTTCTATATCAATCAAATTCCCTTTTCGGCAAACGATAAATTCATCATAGTGAGGCATAGCATCAACAAAGACTGTTAAATTAGAAGAACTGTTTTTTCTGAACAGTAGCTATATTATATTGATACAACCCATTTGATGCCGGAGACAGAATAATGGATGGAAATAGTAAAATCTACCCCTGTTTTGATACAAAAACAAGGGATTATATTTTGTTTGGAGAATATAACGCTATCACGTAGAAGAGTGGAGTTGCCACTCTTTCTTTAATAGATAACTTCAGGATGTAATGTCTTGGCGGTGTTCACTTTATATTGTCAAACGCCTATTCTTATGCTATAATAAATCGAATGTTAAACTAATCTAAGGTGAAACTATGAAAATTATAATTGATGCTGACGCTTGCCCGGTTGTAGATATTACTGTGAATACAGCAAAGGAGCAAGGCATAGAATGCATTATCGTCTGCGACAACAATCACTCCATAGAAAGAGTCGGAGCTACAACTATCGTTGTTGATAAGGGTGCGGACTCTGCCGATTGCCGTATTGCAAATCTTACCAAGAAGGGCGATGTAATTGTTACTCAGGACTACGGACTTGCAGCTCTTGTGCTTGGTAAGGGTGCTAAGGCACTTAATCAGAATGGACTAATCTATACTGACAACAATATAGAAAACCTCCTTTTCACCCGTTTTATCGGCAAAAAGGAGAGAATGGCAGGCAACAGAACAAAGGGTCCGAAAAAGAGAACTGCTCAGAATGATGCTGATTTTCTGAAGGCGTTGCTATTGTGCCTTGAGTAGTATGTCAGTTTAAAATTTTACACGTATTATACGAGGTAATCAAATGAGTATTGAAACCAAAATTTCGATCATTCGAAGTAATCGGAAAACTTTATCAATTCAGCTCAAACACGGTGAAATTATTGCCCGTGCTCCGTTGCGGATGAAGGATAAAGAGATTTACAACTTCATCGAGACTAAAAAGCTCTGGATTGATAAGAATCTTGCTAAAATAGAGGAACGTGAAAAAGTAATCGGCGTTGCAGAACCTTTCACTAAGGAAGAAATTAAAGCACTTGCCGAGAGAACCAAGATAATTATTGCTGAGAGGGTACAGCACTACTCACCTAAGATAGGTGTAACTTATAACAGGGTCACTATCCGTTGTCAGCGTACCCGTTGGGGCAGTTGCTCATCAAAGGGTAATCTGAATTTTAACTGCCTGTTGGCTTTGTTTCCACTTGAGATTATTGACAGTGTTGTGGTACACGAGCTTTGTCACAGAAAGCATATGAATCATTCACCGCAGTTTTATGCTGAAATCGAAAAGGTTTTTCCTGAGTATAAGAGGTGTAACAAGTGGCTGAAAGATAATGGCGGAGTGTATATGGCGAGGTTGAGATAATTAAATTTGTGCCATCCGTAAGGGTGGCATTTTTGTTTTGGGTGTGATATAATCGTTTTGATAAAAGATAATCTGAAAAGGTGATATAAATGATAGATTACGGATTAAAAGATAAGGTGGCTATAATTACGGGAGCAAATAATCCCTGGGGTATTGGTGCTGCAACAGCTATTGCTTTCGCTCGTGAAGGTGCAAAAGTAGTTTTAGTGTATAAGAAGATAGACAGACCATTTGATGAAACAAAGACTGACAGAAATGGCGTAGACAGATACTATGGTGCAAATGCAGGTAATGCAGATGTTGTTGTATCAAAGCTTGAAGGAATGGGTGCTGATTATATTGTTTTAGAAAGCGATATTTCTGATGATGAAGCCGTAAAAAATGTTTATACTGCGGCTATTGAAAAATATGGTCGGGTGGATATTTTGTTTAATAATGCTGCAACAGATGATGAAACCGGCCATGATACCATAGAAACTATTACACAGAGTGTTATTGATGATACCTTTGCAGTTAATGTTCGTGGAAGTATACTGATGACAAGAGAATTCGTTAAGCATCGTGGTGATTACGGAAGAATTATCAATATTTCTACCGATGCGTCACAGACATTTGCAGGTCAGATTACTTATGGAGCAAGCAAAGCAACTTTAGAAGCTCTTACCCGCAGTATTGCCCTTGAGGTTGCACAGTACGGAATTACCGTAAATTGTGTTTCTCCCGGTCCGACTCA
>JAZQZO010000128.1:0-9290 GCA_045634065.1 Acutalibacteraceae bacterium | reverse complement strand
ATTTCGTTGATTGTTTCTGTTGAAACGCCTGCCTTGATTGCTTCAAAGATAGTGAAGATTCTTCTGTCATCCTGCTCCTCAAGTCTTTCAAGTAAGGGCTTATCACTTATAGGTTTAGCGTTGAGGCTGTCAAGAGAAATTTCTGCACCGCGAACAGCTTTCATAATAGCTTCTTCAAAGCTCTGACCGATAGACATAACTTCACCGGTAGCTTTCATCTGTGTGCCAAGCTTGCGGCTTGAACCGATGAACTTATCAAAGGGCCACTTGGGGAATTTGCAAACAACATAGTCTACTGAAGGCTCGAAGCAAGCGCTTGTTTCGCCTGTGATATCGTTCTGAATTTCATCAAGGTTATAGCCGAGAGCAAGCTTTGTTGTCATCTTAGCGATACGATAACCTGTAGCCTTTGAAGCAAGAGCTGATGAACGTGAAACTCGGGGGTTAACCTCGATAACCGCATATTCAAATGAGTCAGGGTTAAGAGCAAACTGACAGTTACATCCACCGACAATCTTAAGAGCGCCAACGATGTCGAGAGCAGCTTTCTTGAGCATATTGTATTCTTTGCTTGAAAGTGAAAGTGCAGGAGCAACAACGATACTGTCACCGGTGTGAACACCAACAGGGTCGAAGTTTTCCATTGAGCAGATAGCAATAGTGTTACCTGCTGAGTCACGCATTGTTTCAAATTCGATTTCTTTCCAGCCCTTGATGTATTTTTCAACAAGAATCTGTGTGATAGGTGAAGCGTCAAGACCTGTCTTAGCAATAAGCCTGAGTTCTTCTTCGTTATATGCAACACCACCGCCTGCACCACCAAGGGTGAAAGCAGGACGTACGATTACAGGGTAACCGATATGCTTTGCAATAGCAAGTGATGTTTCGATGTCATATGAAATTTCTGAGGGAATGCAAGGCTGATTGATGCTTTCCATTGTGTCACGGAAGAGCTGTCTGTCTTCAGACTTATCAATAGCTTCAACGTCAGTACCGATGAGCTTTACGCCGTTTTCCTGAAGAAAGCCTTCTTTCCAGAGCTGCATTGAAAGGGTAAGACCAACCTGACCGCCGAGACCTGCAAGAAGTGAATCGGGCTTTTCAAGTTTAATAATTCTCTTAAGTGTTTCTGTTGTGAGGGGCTCAAGATAAATTTCGTCTGCAAGAGCCTTATCTGTCATAATTGTAGCAGGGTTGGAGTTAACAAGTACAACATCCATACCGGCCTGCTTAAGTACACGGCAAGCCTGTGCGCCTGCATAGTCAAATTCAGCAGCCTGACCGATAACGATAGGTCCTGAACCGATAACGAGAACTTTCTTTATATCCTTATTAAGCGGCATTGTTTACTCCTCCATTCCTTTTAAAAAGTCTGCGATGATATCATCAGTGGGTTCAAACTGAACTGAATATGCCTTTTCTGTCTCATAAGCAATACCTTCAACAGTACCGTCATTGACATTTGAATAGCTTACGATACCATTCTTAATACTGTCTTTGCAAACAGCATATCCGTGATTCTGTGATACAATAAGTGATCTTGGTGTACCCACAATCTTTACAGGCTGGTTTGAGCTATGGTGACCGTAAGAAAGCTTATAAGTATCAGCACCCTGAGAAAGGGCCATAAGCTGATGACCGAGACCCATACCGAACATAGGAATTTTACCGAAAAGACCCTTGATTTCTTCGGCAATAGCCATATAATCCTTGGGATTACCGGGACCCTCTGTAATAATTACACTGTCTGCACCGAGTGCAAGCACATCTTCAGCCTTGAAGTCATAAGGCACAACTGTTACCTTGTAGCCCTTATCCATAAGAGTTACCTCAAGATTCTTGCTTGAACCGAGATCGATAAGAGCAATATGCTTTTTGATTTCTGTCTTAGGAAGATAAACGCTTACTTCTTTACTGGCTGTATTTTCAACAGCGCCCACAATTTTATAATTCTTGACATCATCGAGATTTTCAGGAACAGCATCACAGATAATTGCATTAACGCTACCCTTTTCACGAAGAATGTATGTCAGCTCTCTGGTATCTACACCGTAAATACCGGGAACATCTTTATCTTTAAGGAACTTATCAATATCATATTCGCATCTGAAGTTCGAAGGAGCCTTACACCACTCTCTGACAACATAGCCGCTGAGCTTTGATTCACCGATAAAATCTGATTCGATAATACCGTAATTGCCTATCATCGGGAATGTCTGTAAAACAATCTGACCGTAATAGGTTGGGTCTGTGAGAGTTTCGATGTAACCTACAACATTTGTGTTGAAGATAAGCTCACCGATTGCAGTCTTATCAGCACCGAAAGCATAACCCTCGAATACTGTACCGTCACTCAGTACCAAATAACGCTTTTTCATTAATTGCACCGTCTTCACCCTAAGATGAAGTTTCCTTTCATATATATTCTGTTACTTTAACTAAATTAAAATCAGTCAACCATACACTTTACAAGTACAGCTTTCTGAGCGTGAAGTCTGTTTTCAGCCTCGTCGAAGATTTCATTTGCGTGCTCTTCAAATACCTTAGCTGTGATTTCTTCTTCACGGTGAGCAGGTAAACAGTGAAGTACCATAACACCTTCATTTGATACTGCAACAACGCTGTCGTTGATCTGATAATCCTTGAAGATTTTCTTTCTCTCTTCAGCTTCGCCTTCCTGACCCATCGATGCCCATACATCTGTATAAAGTACATCTGAGCCTGCAGCAGCCTCGAGAATGTTATCTGTGCAAAGGAAGTCGCCGTTTTCTGCTGCCCACTTCATAATTTCAGCATCGGGCTGATAACCTTTCGGGCAAGCGATAGCAACCTTCATACCTGTTTTGATACCGCCGACGATAAGGCTGTTAGCCATATTGTTACCGTCGCCTATATAGCAGAGTTTCTTGCCTTCAAGTGAACCCTTGTGCTCACGGATTGTCTGAAGATCTGCGAGTACCTGACAAGGATGGCAGAAGTCTGTAAGACCGTTGATGATGGGGATTGAGCCATATTCAGCCAAAGCTTCAACTTCAGCCTGCTCAAAAGTTCTTATCATAATACCGTCAAGGAAGCGTGAGAGAACTCTTGCTGTATCTTCAACAGGTTCACCTCTGCCGATCTGAAGCTCTTTTGAAGAAAGAAAGAGAGCCTGTCCGCCAAGTTCGTACATACCAACTTCGAAAGAAACTCTTGTTCTTGTTGATGATTTTTCAAAAATCATACCAAGAGTTTTACCCTCAAGAATGGGGTGTCTGATACCCTTTTTCTTTTCTTCCTTGAGTCTGTCGGCAAGGTCAAGAGTGCTAAGAATTTCTTCCTTGGACCAGTCGAGTAATTTGAGTAAGTGTTTCATTGTGTATCTATCTCCTTTTGTGATTTCGGTTATCACAAATAAATTTAAGCTATAACCTTTATTCAGTAATTATACAATATATATTTATATAAATCAATAACGATTTGACAAAAAAAATAACGAGCAACAAAAAAGTTACTCGCAAAAAGCAGAAATATTATCAATAGCAAAAACAGAAATAATGAAATGTGCAGAACCTTGATTCTTTTTCGCAGTCATAATGCACATATGTTTCATCCTCCGTTTCATTTTTATCCGAGGTATTATAGCACAGGCAAATATAAAAATCAAGTGATTTGCAAGGAAAATTTAATTTAAAAAATCTCGAAAAAAGTATTGACAAGTCGATTTAAAAGTGGTATAGTATACGAGCACTCGAGAGAGTGAAGTAAATATGCGAGAGTGGCGGAATCGGCAGACGCGCACGTTTGAGGGGCGTGTGGGGCAGCTCGTACGGGTTCAAGTCCCGTCTCTCGCACCATGATGCGTGTTCATAAGGGATTTGAACACGCATCCTTTTTTGCTAAAAACAGATTGATATATTTTTTGTAGTTTGTCGCAGTTCAACTGCGGCTTTTTCTTTTATACCGTTTCGGGTAAAGCACCTGAAATGTAATTCACCGCTACTCCCTGCCTTGTATCGTTTACGATGGGGATTTTGTCAGGCAGTTCAATATACCCTACAAATCGGTAGTAAATAACTATCCTTTGCGTTTTGTTCTTGCCTTTACCCTCTGACTCATAAACATCAATGTGGTCAATAAGCTCCTTTGCAAGAGGTGCAGTAAGCGTTTCCATTTCCATAAAACTCCTCACCGCATTAAGAAAGATATCTTTACCTTTCGTTGTCTCTTGTGTACTTGAAAGCTTCTTGCGGAGTTCAGAAATCTTCCCTTTGAGTTCTGTTCTTTCAATTTCATATTTGTGTGACATGTGGATAAACCATTCATCTGTTACCTTTCCCTCGGCATTATCTTCATATAGCTTTTCATAAAGATTTGACACCTTCTGCTGCCTTGTAAGAGCTTTCTGAAGCTCGCCCTCAAGATACCTTGTCTCTTCATATAAATCCTTGTTGGACTTTCTTTCAAGAATCAGAGCAAGTCTTTCTTCATCGTATTTAAGAAAGCTTGCAAGGTTTTTCAGTTCAAGCAAAACAATCTGCTCAAGAGCATCTGAACGAATGTAGTGCCTTGTAGGACAATTGCCTCGGGTATCTTTGATATAGTTACCACAACTGAAATAATGTATCTCCTTGTTAGTGGTATTAGTATGATACCTCATATTACTTCCACAGTCGCCGCAACGGATAAGACCGCTGAAAATGTGTTTCTTTGCATTTTCAGGTTTAGGAGCTCTTCTCTTTACCTTTAACAAATTTTCCTGTACAAGCTCAAATACTTCTCTTTCAATGATAGGCTCGTGAACATCCTTGAAGATTTTCCAATTCTCTTCAGCGTTCATCAGCCTCTTTTTGTTTTTGAAATTCTTTGAGTAGGTTTTGAAATTGATTACATCACCGCAGTACTCTTGTTGAGTTAGGATTTTCCTTACAGTTGTCTTGCTCCATCTGTACGGGTCAGCAGGCATTTGCTTGCCGCCTCGGTTTAATCCCTTGCTGTGCCAATAAGCCATAGGGATATATACTTTATTGACTTGCAGAACATGAGCAATGGCTTCGTTACCCTTACCCTCTATGCACATCCTGAAAATACTTTTCACTACCTGTGATGCATCAGGGTCTACTATCCACTTCTTTTTGTTCTCAGGACTTTTCATATATCCGTAAGGCGGTTGAGCAAGAGGCTCACCAAGGTTACCTCTTATTCTGTTTGAGCTTCTGATTTTTCTTGAAATATCTCTTGCATACATTTCATTCATTATGTTCTTAAAGGGAGCTATTTCATTCTCACCCTCATCACTGTCTACCATATCGTTGACAGCGATAAATCTTATGTTATGTTCAGGAAAATAGTTGTCGGTATAATATCCTACCGAAACATAGTCACGACCTAATCTTGATAAGTCTTTAACTATGACTGCTGTAACATATCCCATTTCAATATCGTCAAGAAGCTCTTGGAATCCCGGTCGGTTGAAGTTTGTACCCGTGTAACCGTCATCAACATAAAACTTTATGTTTGTAAATCCAAGCTCTTTGGCTTTCTGTGACAACAATCTTTTCTGATTTGCTATGGAATTGCTTTCACTGTCAGTGCCGTCATCACGGGACAGACGAGTGTAAAGACCGGCAATCCCTGTGTAATCTGTTAACTGCATTTTACCTCCTTCCCGGCAGTCAGACATATATATTCTTTATTCATTGTATCATTGTTTATTGTCGGTGACAAATGTGTGAAGTCACTGCCAATATATTTTTCAATTTTATTTTCAAAAGTATCACTCTTCTTATCATTTAAGTAACGGGATGAAACGAAATATTTTATACCGTTGATGATATATTCTTTTTCATCTTCACTGAGCATAAGCAATTGAGCACGGGTACTTAAGAAAATGAAACGCAGAATTAATTTTAATCCTTCAAGCATTCACTTCACCTCGCATCTCTTTGTCGCATCAGGTACCGATGATAATGTTCAACAGCTTTAATTACAAACTCTTGCTTTTGTTTTTCGGTGAACCTTGATTTAAAATATCTTTCTATACTTTCTGTCGGTATCTTCAGAAAATCTTTTTGATTTGCTTTCGCTTCGGACATGATTTCAAAAATTCTTTCATCGGTCAGCCTGAACTCTTGCGAAAGTTTTTTCAATCGCACTGCTTGAGAATATGACGGCGTTACTTCTTCATTTTCATAGAAGCAGTAAACTTGTTCTTGTTCGTAACCGTCAAGATAAGAAAGTTCAACTGCAGGTGTCAGAGATATTCTTCCTTCATCAACTAACTTTAAGATTTCAGGTATGAGGTAAGTCAATCGAATATATCGCCTGACAGTTTCTCTGCTCTCGTTATTTTCTTTTCCGATCATTTCATCTGTACGAAACTTCGTCACAGACTGTGTCGAAGTTAAATCTGTCCTTGCTCCTTGATTTTTAAGTGCGTCCTTTTTCATTTTATATGCGTGTGCTTTCTCGCTAGGTAACACTTCATCTCTTTGCAGGTTCAGGTCAACGAGTATAACCGTCGCTTCATCTCTTGTCAGTTCTTTAACGATACAAGGGATTATTTCAATGCCGAGCCTTCTGCAAGCTTCAGCTCTTCGGTGACCGCTGATGATTTCATAGTTACCGTCATCAAGACTGCGGACGATGATTGGTGTAAGCACTCCTAAGTTTGCAATGCTTTCAATAAGCAAATCAAAGGCTGTGTCCTCTCTGAAGATGAAAGGATTGTTTTCAAATGCTTTTAAGTTTTCAATTTTGATTTCTGATAATGTTGTCATAACAGACCTCCATAAATTTTAAAATAGATTTTGATTTTTGTTTTCAAGGAAGGATGTATGAATTCAAAAAGACTTGCAAAAGATTTTTAAAATTCAGTTCCTTGAAAATTTTTCTGACGAATTTTTTACTGTGAGCTCGTCTGCTACTCACAAAAATTTTCTTGGGGTTTTAGGGCTACTCCCTAACAAGCGGAATTTGGATATTCAAATTCATTGCTTGTTGATACTAATGCCACAGCATTTAAGTAGAAACAAGCGAATTTGACCGTACAAATCCATTGCTTGTTAATACTGATGCCACCGCATTAAGTAGTAACAAAGCAAGGATTAGAGTACTCATATCCATTGCTTGTTAAGACACGTGCCATAGCAAAGTTGTCGCAACAAGTAAATCTGTCCGTGCAAATTCAGTGCTTGCTGATACTAATGCCATTGCATTTTAGTTGAAGCAAAGCACGAATTGTGAGTACCCGAATTCAGTGCTTGCTCATACTGATGCCACATAAAACCGCATTCTTTGTGTTCTGATAATTGTAGTTAGCTTGGTTTGTTGTTCTTAATTTTCTGACTCCTTTCAAAAATGGTTTGAGCTTTTTTGTTTTGGTAGAAAAACAATTCCTCACTTATTAGGACTGGGAGAGGGCGAATGGACACCCAAAAATTTAATTGTTTTCAAAATATTTACAACCCGCCGCATAGAAAATTGCAAAACAAAAAAGCCGCTACATACTTTGGGCAACAGAAACAAGCGTGGAAGAAATTTTCTTTCCGCGCCGGTATTCTGTTTTAAACCCAAAATATGTAACGGCTTTGAATTAAATCAAAGCAAAAGAAAAAGAAAAAAGGGTTAACTCTGTCTCCACATCTCGCTGAAAAGGACAGCTACCTTTTGTCACAGCGAGCCTAACTTTTAATGTCTGTGTTGACGGAGGTATTGTACATCAACAGGAAAAAATTGTCAATGCGGATTTTGTCGAATAGTTTAAAAAATTTTTTCACGGTCAATAATATTTAGTTTAGGCTTTTGAAAAAATATTTTTCTCTCCATATATATAACGACATCAGAACGCAAAAATGTTCCTGAGTTTTGAAAAAAGTTGAAAAATATTTTTGCTTCGCAACCTGCCGCCAAGAAGAAATAAATTTCTTCTGAGTATTATTGAATTATTACATTCTTCCTTGAAGCATATTTTTGATAACCTTAATGGTTATATGGTGAGGGTATCACCCTCGTAATTACAAAAGAGCACAGAATGTTTTTGTTGTCAAGAGAAGAAGTGTAACGGCTCTTGATAATAAAAACAGGCTGTGGTAAAAAAGGTCAATCACTAACACCGTGAATAAAACTCTCTATTTGTGATATTGAAATTCAATTCATAATGTGTAACAATATATTCAGAAAGAGACGTCACTTTCAAATTACGAAACGAGGTTTTGTCATGAAATTAAATATAGGTGAAACAATCAAAAGGCTAAGAAAAGAACGAGAGATTACACAAGAAGAATTTGCTGAAGTGCTTGGTGTTTCTTGTCAATCAGTATCCCGTTGGGAAAATGATATGTGTTATCCTGACATTGAACTTATACCAACCATTGCAGAATTTTTCGGTATATCAACTGACAGATTAATGGGTGTTGATGAAACAAAAGAAAAGGAAATGGTCAACAGTTACATTGAAGCATTCCAAAATGAAATCAGCAAAGGAAACATTAACGAGTGCATCACCATTGCTCGCAAGGGTGTCAAAGAGTTTCCCAATAACTATACGCTTCTTAATAAACTTATGTATGCTCTTTTTGTTTCAGGTGATGATGACGGTAACATACCTGAATGGAAAGAGAATATGGAAAAGTATGATGATGAAATAACTGCACTGGGCGAAAGAATAATGAGGTACTGTCCCGATCAGAACATTCGTCTTGAGGCTATGGCCCGACTTGCTTTCAATCATTGTTGTCAAGGCAGAAAGGAAATAGGAAAAAAGATTTATGCTACCTTGCCACCGATGAAGCTCTGCCGTGAAAATCAAATTTGGTGGTCATTAGAAAAAGAAGAAAAGCTTCCCTTCTTACAGAATGCAATTATGGAAAGCTATCGTTACTTAAGCAGCTTTATTTGGCTTTTGGCTGATGCTGACATTCTTCCTGTTGAAACGGAGCTTTTAGTTTTAAAGAAGGATTTTGAAATTGAAGAGATTATGCTTGACGGTAACCGTCCCAAAAACAGTTGGGGCGATGTGTGGATTGAATATGATATAGCAAGCAAATATGCAGTGCTGAAGGATTATGAAAACATGTACCAACATCTTTACTTAGCAGTTAAGCGAGCAAAGGACTGTGATAACCGTCCTGAGGAAGAGACATACAGTGCACTTTTGGTCGGTGATATTACCAAAAGGAGAGTTGATTTTGACACTGCTGACAGCCGTTCTCTTTGTGAAATTCTTCGTGACAAATGGCTTATGGATAAAGATTTCGATGCGGTACGAGATGAAGATGAGTTTAAAGCGATAGTTAAAAGTTTAAGTTGAG